>CAYUYX010000064.1:0-7123 GCA_964449495.1 uncultured Candidatus Bathyarchaeia archaeon | reverse complement strand
GTGTAACGGGGATGGGCGCTCTAGTACGGCCGGAGGCCCTCGGCCTGCTCAGCAGCACCGGGGCCATCGGGATAACGAGTATTTGGAGGAGGGCCCACGGGCCGAGGGGGTTCCTGAGGATGAGCAAGAGGGGGCCGTGGAGGAGGAGAGCGATATCCGAGGCCACGACGTACCTCAGGTCCGCCTTTGAGTAGTGGTGTGCGACCCCGAGTAGCGCTGTGGAGAAGAGGCTCAGGAGGAAGGAGAAGAAGAGGGCGTTCACGTATCCCTCCGATGGGTAGAGGGCGCCAAATGAGGCTGCCATGAGGGATGAGAAAGTCATCGCACCATCAAGGGCGGCTTCCTTCTCATCCAACTTCCTGCTCTGAGCATACCTCCACCTGCTGGTTTAAAAACCTTGTTTTGGGACGATATCCCCGGGGCTCCAACAGGCCATGGTGGCTACACGGCGGGGCATCGTGCGCTCCGGTTATTAGGGCCTCCGAGGGGCTCTGACAGGAGGTCGAGGAGGGCTGGCCATCGGGGGCCTGAGGGCCGAGGACTACTTCCCCTACCCGAGCTTCAGGCGCCATCAGGAGGACGTCGTCTCCTTCGCCCTCGACGTGCTCCTGAGGGGCCGGATAGGCTTGATAAACGCCCCCTGCGGGATAGGGAAGAGCGTGGCCATTCTGACGGCGTATCTCATGGCCAGGGAGGCGGGCTTGAGCGGCCCGGAGGCAAAGCTCATGGTGCTGACCCGCACGAAGGCCCAGCTCGAGATATATGTTCGTGAGATAAGGCGCATAAGAGAGGTCCTGGGCATCTGGCTGAAGGCCGCCATCTTCGCAAGCAGGCAGGACATGTGCCCTCTCAAGCTCGATGTGGAGGCCCTCGCCAAGGTGGGGTACAGGGATTTCCTGAGGGCCTGCAGGCAGATGAGGAGCAGGACGGGGGCTCTCTGCCCGTACTACGAGGCTACCTACGGCGAGAGGCTGAGGCTGAAGCGGAACGCAAGGGTTGCGGTGAGGAGGGCTTTGGAGATGGGGGCGACCCTCCCCGGCGAGCTCGTCCCCATATGCAGGGACCTGGGAGTATGCGCTTACGAGGTGGTGAAGAGCGTTGCGAGGAAAGCCGACGTGCTCATCGGGAACTACAATTACCTCCTCCTCGCCCCCGTGCGGGACGCCATTCTCTGGCGCTTCGGGGCCGATATCTTCGAGCTGAACTGCGTCATAGACGAGGCGCACAACATAGATGAGTGGGCCGTGAAGGTCATGTCGGACGAGCTATCAAGCTACTCCTTCAGGAGGGCGGAGAAGGAGGCGGAGGAGTTCGGCGTCCAGGATAGGGGCCTCATGGCCTTCATGGCCGATTTGGTGGACCAGATGGGCCGGGAAACCCACAAGCTCTACGGCCCTGACCACGAGCGCCTCGTGGACCCGAGCATCATATCCGATATGCTGATATCCGAGCTCGGCCTCACCGGCCAGAGGGCGCTCAGGTCCTTTCTCAAGCTCCTCGAGGAGGAAGGCGATAGGATAAGGCTTGAGAGGGCCGAGAAAGATCATCCTCCTCTGTCATTTCTCGGGAGATGCGCTTCCTTCTTGGCCGATTTCCTCGCCCGCACGGGCCCGGAGTTCGCCCACTACTCCAAGGCCTACGAGCACAGGGAGGAAGTGCGGGGGCGCCTCGGGGTCAGATGCCTCGACCCCTCCATGACGGCCAACGTGCTGAACGAGCTCAGGTCGGCCATCCTCATGAGCGGGACGCTGTGGAACCCGGGCTACTACGTGGAGGTCCTCGGCCTTGACGAGGAGCGCGTGGATTTCCTGAGCGTGCCGAGCCCCTTCCCCAGGGAGAACAGGCTCGTGCTCATCGACAAGGCCGTAACCACGAAGTACGAGCTGAGGAGCGAGGAGGAGTTCGATAACATAGCCAGGAGGCTCGAGGTCCTCATGAGGGCGATAGGGGGGCGCGTGGCCATCTACTTCCCATCGTACGACATCATGGAGGCCATATCGAGGCGCCTGAACACCGATATCCCGGTCCTCGTGGAGCAGAGGGATACGAGGGTGGAGGACGTGCTCTCCTTCATGAGGTCCCACGAGGCCTGCGCTCTCCTCGGCGTGGCGAGGGGGAAGGTGAGCGAGGGCATAGACATCTCGGCGGGCGGGAGAGGGCTCCTCTCGGGCGTGATAATCGTGGGCCTCCCGTACCCCAAGAAGACCGGCCTCCAGGAGGCCTTGACGGCCTACTTCGAGGAGAAGTTCGGCCGAAAGGGCTGGCATTACGCTAACACGGTCCCGTGCCTGAACGCCCTCGCTCAGGCGGCCGGAAGGCTCCAGAGGAGCGAGCGGGATAGGGGCGTGATAATCATAATGGACAAGAGGGCCGCTGGGCGCTTCAAGCGCTTCCTCCCGAGGGAGTGGAAAGCCGATATGGTGGCCAGCGACGAGCTGGGCGCCCTCTTAGCCAGGATAAGGAGCTTCATGTCCGATGGACGGGCTCCCGCACCGTAATCCCGTGCGACGAGAGATGCCCCCGCCTGGGGCCATGCTTTTAAGGCCGCCCGCACCGGCGGCGGAGGGCCCGGCTTGTACACCTTTAAAGTGGTCCTGATGGGCGATGGCGCCGTCGGGAAGTCCTCGCTTAGGCGGAAGTTCATGGGCGAGACCTTCAATAGGACGTACATCATGACGATAGGAGCGGATTTCGCCGTGAAGCGGATGAAAATCGGCGATGTGAATGTGAAGTTCATCATCTGGGACCTCGCCGGCCAACCCCACTTCAGGGCCGTGAGGGCGGACTTCTACCGGGGGGCCAGGGGAGGCCTCCTCCTCTACGACATATCGAGGAGGAGCACGTTCTCCAACGTGCCGGCCTGGATGGAGGAGTTCATGAAGCACACGGGGGAGACGGCCGCAGCCATCGTGCTCGTGGGGAACAAGGTGGACCTCCGGGAGAAGGGGCTCGGCCAGGTCCCCCGGGAGGATGGCCTCGAGATGGCGAGGAAGCTCCAGGAGGAGCACGGACTACCGGTTAGTTTTGTCGAGACCTCCGCCCTCACCGGGGAAAACGTGGATAAGGCGTTCTTCACCCTCGCGGAAGAAATACTGAGAAGGGTGAGGGCCCAGCTCCCCATCTAACTGGCGAAGCGGGAGTAAGTATGCGCCAGGCTGGCGAGGGCCAGGGCCATGATGATGAGGGGGACTGGGACGCCGAGCACGAGAAGGATGCGCTCGAGCATGGCCGAGGGGCGCCAGGCCCCGAGGAGCCCCACGTCCTCCCCCAGCACACGTAGGAGGGTGGCGATGAGCCCTATTGCAGATGCCGCAGCCAGGGCGGAGAAGCGCTTGGCCACAAGGCTGCCGGAGAGCTTGGAGCGCACGATGAGGGACGAGGCGCACATGACGGCGTAGGCCGCCGCCAGGAGCGCCCTCAAGATTACCTCATAATCCACCAGTATCCCCCCGCCCCGAATCTCGTGAGAGCCCTCCCATGCCTGGCCACGAGCTCGTTTAGGACACGGTCCCTCATGGCGTCTGCGAGCTCGCCGAGGACGGGCCTCGCCTTCTGGCACAGCGTGTCGAGGAAGGGCTCGAGCATATCGGCCGCCTCCTTCGGGACGTGGAGCCACGACATGCGCTCAACGTCCCGGACGTGCAGCCGCCCATCTACGCCTCGCCCAAGCCATTCTCGCCCCCATTCCTCCAGAGCGGATGCCACGAGCTTGGACACCAGCCTGCGCCCGAGGAGCCTCTCAAGGGCTTCCTCGTAAGCACTTATCGCTTCCTCGTAGGCCCCCACGACCGCCCTCATCGGCTCCGCCAGGTCGACGTCCACGAGGCCCATGTCGAGGAGCATCTTCAGCCTCCCGACGGCCTCATCGACGCTAAGGCCGGCTGCCTCGGCTATCTCGGCCACCGTCCTCCTCCCGTCCACGAACCTGAGGACGGACCAGAGGCTCTTTGACACTACGACCTCGTCTTCCGGGCCTCTCCCGAGCTTAGGCACGTGGTAGGGGCCGAGGGCTATGACGGACAGTATCCTGTTGCATACCTCCTCGAAGGGCTCGAAGACGCTCACATCCCCATCCCACGCCTCGAGTATGGGGCTGTAACGCCTCTCGAACTCCCTGACCATGGCCCTCAGGCATTCCCTCGCTATTGGGTCCTCCTGGTCGAGGAACAGGGCCCCGAAGACCTTCTCGCCAGCTTCTAAGAGGATGGTGAAGCCGTGGGCCTCTATGCTCCTGAGGCCCTTCTCCTCCCCGGGCGATATCTCGTCCACGAGGCTCCTGATGGCCGTTAAGAAGCTCATCACCAGGTCGGGGTGGATGCGCTCGGGAGCGAGGTTCCAGGAGAAGAGGGTTATCCCATCCCTATTCACGATGAACATGGCGTGGAGCCTGGCCACCTCCAGCACCTACGGCGTCCGGGCCCCATGGCCAAATAATCTTTCCCCGACCAGGGTTCCGTGAGACTTATTTCGGCAATCCCTCCCGTCATCTTGTGGCCAGGAATTGGGCGAGGAGGAATCCCGGAGAGGCCTCTTAGCGGGGTTTAGCATCTTCTTCGGCGTCGGCGTCTTCGCCTACTTAGAGCTCCCGGAGCCCTGGGACGTTAGATTAGGGCCTGAGCCCCCGGAGTGCGATTTGCTGAGCGATGAGGTCATGGAAGACGGCTCCAGGTGGGTCCTGAAGGGGAAGCTCAAGACGTTCCTCGTGAACAACGAGGCGGGCCGCCTCTACCTCCTGTGCGTGGAGGTGAGGACGGCGAGGGACAGCTCTCATGCGGAGAGAACCATCGAGAAGAAGCTCAGCAAGCTGACCGGGAAGCCAGGAACGGAGGTGCTAAGCGAGGGGCGCATATCCGTGGGCGGGCACGATGCGCGCTACCTCGTCCTCGTCTCAAGGGAGAAGGGGCTCTTGAGGAAGAGGGAAAGGACACGCTACCTCATCGAGATTCCCTTCTTCTGCGATGAGACGGGCAGGCTCATCTGGGTAGAGGTTATGGGCGGCCCCTGGCTCTTGGAGGACGTAGATAAGCTCATATCTATTCTCTCGTCCTTATCGTGCCATGAGAAAGGCCATCTCCCAGGCCAATAGGCATCATCTCCTCCTCTTGCCGCCCCTCCTGGTCCGCTTCTCCATATCCGAAAGCTCCTTAAGGGCGCTTGCCGCCTTCTTGAGGAGGTCAAAGGCGTCTTTGATAGCTTCTTCTCTCCTCTTGCACACGAGGAGGAGGTGGGGCTCCGATTTGGAGATAGAGAAGCGCTCAAGGCATTCCCTCAGCCTCATGAGGCCATCGTAGAGGCCCCTCTCGAGCATCTTTGATGCCTTCTCAGGCCCATCGGAGAGGAGGGTGATGTACCTCGAAAGGCCGCCCGCCTCAACGGGCTTGAGGGCCTCGAGCTTCAGCTTCACCTCCTTCCTGAGGGGCGTCTTGGGCCCCACCGCCTCGAGGTGGAGGACGGGCTTGACGACGGCGTTAGCCTTGAATATCATCCTGTCCCTCCTCCCGAGGGCGTAGGCTGCGAGGAGGTAGGGCGGAATCTCCCTGGCGAGCAGGATGAGGGACACCTCCACCTTCCTCAGGGGGCCGGAGGAAGGCCTGAAGGCCACCTTGAAGCCCGATGAGCCAAAGCCCTTGTAGTTCACCCGCCTTGTGTAGCGCCTGAGGACGCTTCTGAGCGAGCGCCAGAAGGCCTTCTGGATGCGCCTGTTCCATATCGAGCCGAAGGCGTAGGAGGAGATGAGGGCCACGGTAAGGCCTATGATGACGGACATCTCCCAATCCATATGCTCCGCACACCGCAGGAGCGTGGCTTTCCGTAAGCCTTAAGTCTTCACCAAATCAGCCGGGGCTGGGGAGGCCGGGGAGATATGCCGGAGTGGTACCCGATATACTTCGTGCTGGCCGGCATCATAGTCTACGGCGCCGCCTATTACTTCTACGCCAGGTGGTACGACAAGAACGTATGGGCGCCCGACCCGAAGCGGACGACGCCAGCCCACATGTACATGGACGGCATAGAGTTCTTCCCGACCAGCAAGTACGTGCTCTTCGGCTTCCAGTTCAAGGGCATCGCCGCCCTGGGCCCCATCCTGGGCCCGTTCGTCGGCGTTACTTACGGGTTCATACCGGCCCTGATATGGATACTCGTGGGGAACTTCTTCATAGGCTGGATACACGACTACAGCGCCCTCTTCATGTCCGTGCGCAACGAGGGCAAGACGATGGGGCCGCTGACCTACGAGCTGATAAGCCCGAGGGCCCGCACGGCTCTCATAGGCTTCCTGCTGTTCTACCTGATACTCATCACCAGCGTCTTCGTGCTCCTGTGCGGCCTCTTCTTCGTGGTCTGGCCCGGCTCTCTGGTGGTAACCGCCTTCGTCATCATAGGCGGCCTCATCACGGGCTATTTGATGTATAAGCTCAGGGTGCCGATAGTCCAGGGCACGATAGTGGGCATCATATTCGTGATAATAGGCATCGTCCTCGGCGGCTACGTGCAATCCGTGCCTGAGTGGCGCACGGTGTTCTCCCCCGCCCTGAGCTGGCTCTGGCTCGGCGAGCTCATAACGATGATAATATGCTTCATAGGGGCCGTAACGCCCATAATCTGGTGGACGCAGCCCGTGAACTACATGGCCTTCTGGCCGTGCTCGATAGGCGTGCTGCTCATCATCATAAGCGCCTTCGCATCGCCCATAACGGGCGTCAAGATACAGCTCAAGCCCTTCTACACGGACCTGAAAGTAGGCGGTATACCCGGCGTCTGGGCCTCAATCGGGCCCGTCTGGCCCATATTGCCCGTTACCATCGCCTGCGGCGCCATCTCCGGTTGGCACAGCCTGGTCGGGACAAGCGGCTCGGCCAGGCAGCTCGATGTCGAAACGGACGCCCTGCCGGTGGGAGCTGGCGCCATGCTCATGGAGGGCCTCTTGGCCCTCAGCGCCCTCGCCGCCTACATGGTCCTCTCCGAGGCGGAGATAAGCGCCCTCGGCAAGAAGAAGTGGATATGCTTCGTCTACGGCGCAAGCAGGATGGTCGGCGCCATGTTCGGCCTTGACCCGATAACCGAGGCCCCCACCAATCCATGGCTTATCGGCTTCTTCGCCTCCTTCCTGGAGCTCTACGCC
>CAYUYX010000063.1:0-7170 GCA_964449495.1 uncultured Candidatus Bathyarchaeia archaeon | reverse complement strand
GAGGGGGGCAAAGGGGGAAAGGGATGGCGTTCATCGGGAGCCGCTGTTCCACAGCTCCCTCAGGAGGAGGTCCCTCACGGCCACACGAATGGCCTGGGACCGGTTCGTGTACCGGCCCATGCGGACGAGTTCCTCAAGCCCCTCGAGGTATTTCTCCGGGAGCGTTACGCTGACGAGGCGCATCCCCATCTTCATCACCTCCGGGAGGCTAAGGGGCGCCCGGGGCTTAGAGGCGTTTGGCCATGACCCTTTATAGACCGGGGCTTGGCCCACGTAGCACCTTGCCTGTTGGCTGCTTAAGAGGAGAGGATATAGGGCTCAGGGCTTAGGCTAAGGCCGGGCTTGTCAGCGCCATAAATATGGGGGTCTTCTACATCCTCCTCAGGCCCGAGAGGCCCTCCATTCGCTCAACGGGACGCTGAACTTGCGCTCTACCTCGGGCCTGTGTAGGTTGTTATAAGTGCAGAAGGGGATGAGGCGCCCGTCCGGCGTGGCGTAGTGGATGACGCACCTCTGCACACGCTCCAAATCGAAGTTCCAGAGGTCCATGAAGTGCATCGAGCCTATCATTATCATCTTGTAGTGGAGGCGCCTCAGCGCTTCGTAATCGCCCTTCCAGATGAGCGGGAGGAAGTAGCGGAGCAGGAAGCGCTTGCTGATGTGCTTCATGGCGGCTTTCTTCAGCGCCTTCTTCACCTCATCCGAGTTGTCGAGCCCAACGGCCTCGTCGAGGGCGTATATGAGCTCGTCCACGTCCGCAAAGCTCGTTATGGGCTTGTAGCCCCTCCAGCCCGGGATTATGTACGTTGCCATGCCGCAGTGCGGGTGGGCTGAGAACTCCGGGTAGGGCCGGCCGATTATCCTGGCGGCCACCTTGGCCAGGGGGACGACCGTCGGCACGGGGTACCAATCGTCCTGCTTTATCTTCCCGCCCGTCTGCTCCTCGGCCAGGCGCATGAGGTCGGGAATCGTTATCCTCATCTTCTCCCTCTGCTCGTAATCTATACGGCCCGTTATGGAGACCGGCTGGAAGTTCACGCAGCGCACGATGTCCCTGTTCCTATACGCGAACTCTATTATCTCGCCCACCTGGTCATCGTTCACGCCCCTCACGAGCGTTGGGACGAGCACAACGCTCTTGCAGCCCGCCTTGCGCAGGTGGTCTATGGCCTTCTGCTTCAACGGGAGGAGGTTCGCCCCCCTTGCGACCTCATAGGCCTTCGGCTTCGTCCCGTCGAACTGCAGGTATACGGCGTCCATGCCGGCCTCCACGAGCTCACGGCAGAAATCGAGGCTCCTCGCGAGCACCACGCCGTTCGTATCGACCTGCACTTGCCTGAAGCCCATCTCCTTGGCCATCCTAACGAGCTCCGGCAGGTCCTCCCTGACGGTCGGCTCACCGCCCGAGAACTGAAGGGCTGGCGTGGGGACGGGCCTGTTGGCCCTTAGGTTCTCTAACATGGCCTTTATCTGCTCCTTCGTGGGCTCGTAAACGTAGCCTGTGGCCCCTGCGTGGGCGAAGCATATCGGACAGTTCAGGTTGCAGCGGTTCGTAACATCTATTATGGCCAGGATGGTATATGTCTTGTGGTTCGGGCAGATGCCGCAATCGTATGGGCAGCCCCTCTTCTCCTCTGTCCTCGGGTTTTCGAGCTTAGAGCCTATGAAATCGAAGCGGAGAGCCCTTAGGTACTGGCGGTAATCGCCCCAGTAGACGTCCTTGAAGCGCCCGTGCTGCGGGCAGACCTTCTCTATCCATACCTTCCCGCCCTCGGCGTAGACCTCGGCATCTATCACCTGCTTGCACTCGGGGCAGAGGCTCTTCGTGTTCTTGATATGTATTCTCTCGCTCATGGCCGTCCGGGCGCTCGGCCGAAAGGTATATGAAGATTTCCCAACTCCTCCTCGGGTGATAGAGGGGATAGCGTGGGCGAGGAGGCCCTCAGGGCGCTTAGGTCGCTCGGCCTGACGGAGTACGAGGCGAGAGCCTACCTGGCCCTCGTGGCGCATGGGGAGCTCGGGGCGAGGGAGCTCAGCCGCCTCTCGGGCGTTCCCTACTCCAAGATATATGGCGTCCTTGAGGGGCTCAGGCGGAGGGGCTGGATAAGCGTTCGGGGAGGAAGGCCAAAAAGATATTGCGCCCGTTCTCCCGCAGAGGCCGTCAGGAGCGAGCGTATGAGGCGTGAGGAGGAGCTCAAGGCCGTCGAGGCCTTCCTGGTCGGTGCTCTCCAGCCCATCTACGAGCGCTCTAAGGCGAGGGAGAGGCCGGATATATGGATAATAAGGGGGTTGGACGCCATATTGGAGAAGGCCAAAGACATGCTGGCGAGCGCCCGCTCAGAAGTCCTCCTCGCCCTGCCCTCCGCCGCCAAGGAGCTGCTCGCCGTCCTAATCCCGAGCCTGAGGCATTTATCCTTCGTGGGCGTGAGGGTGGCCGTGCTGGCGTCAGAAGAGCTCAGGGGGGAGCTGAGGGCGCTTGAGAAATCCGTGGAAACACGCTATCGCTCAGGGATGTTCGGAGGGGGCCTAATCGTCGATGGGCGGGAGGCCATCCTCGTCCTCTCGGAGCCCAGCACGGGCGAGCTGATGGCCATCTGGTCGGACTACATGGAACTCGCCCACATCGCCAGGACCTACTTCGAGCATCTATGGGCCGATGGCGCTTGATAAGAGCGGTGAAGAGCTCATATCTCGTCTATGAACTTCTCCGGCGGGGGCACCTCTGGCGATAGGCCCTTGCGCTTCCTCAGCTCCGGTATGAGGGCCTTGGCCACGTAATCTGGCGCTGGCTCCCAGTGGTCGAACGTGCACTGCCAGAAGGCCTTCCCGGCCGTTGCGCCCCTCATCTCGCTGGCGAGGCCGAAGGTCTCCGCCACGGGTATGTAGCCCGTTACCATCATGAGGTGGCCCTTCTGCTCCGTCATCACGATGCGCCCCCTCTTGCGAGAGATGAGGCTCGTAACGGCGCCCATCAGGTCCACGGGCACCGACACCTGTATCTTGTATATGGGCTCCAACAGAACCGGCCTGGCCGTGAGGAAGGAGCCGAATATGGCCCTCCTGGCGGCCGGAACGATCTGGGCCCATCCCCTGTGGGCGGGGTCGGAGTGCAGCTCGGCGTGGACGAGCTTCACCTTCACGCCCCTCATGGGCTCCCCGCTCAGCGGGCCAGATGAGCATGCGAGCCTGAAGCCCTGGATTATCATCTCACGGACCTCGTTCAGGTACTGGACCCCCTTGCTCACGTTCACCATCACGTTCTTGTAATCGTCTATGGCCCAGATGCCCCTTGCCTCCTCCGCTGGCCACCCGAAGCGCCTGTGGAGGATGCTCGCCAGCTTCTTCCGGGGCATCTCGTCCGCCAGCTCGCCGGCCTCTATGGCCTGCACGACCTCCGGCTCGAGGGGCTCCACCTGTATCCAGAGCCTGTTGTGCTTGTTCGGGCTCTTCGCCATGGCGTCCACGCCCTCCTTCAGCACCGTCTCACGGTAGACCACTATCGGCGGGGAGGTTACGATGTCGAGCCCGTAATCGCGGATGAACTTGCAGGCTATCTCGAGGTGGAGCTCCCCCATCCCGCTCAGGAGGTACTCGCCCGTCTCCTTGTTTATGGTGGCCACGAGGTTCGGGTCCTCTATGCTGAGCTTGCGCATGACCTCTATGAGCCTCGGCAGGTCCTTCGGGTGCTTTGGCTCGACGGCTATGGTTACGACGGGCTCCGTTATGTACTTTATGCGCTCGAATGGATACATCTGGCCCTTGTAGGCGATGTCCACCATGGTCTCGCCGGCCCGGGCCGCATCCAGGCCCAGGAGGGCCGCTATGTTCCCGGCCTTCACCTCCGGCACGCCGTCCCGGAAGGGGCCCATATAGATGGACACCTGCTGGATACGCCCCTCACGCCTTGCGCCAAGCAGGTAGACCTGCTCGCCCTCGTAGACCGTCCCGGAGAAGACACGCCCCGTCGCCACCAGGCCGGCGTGGGGGTCCACCTGCGCCATCGTGAAGCACATGACGGTCGGGCCATCGTCATCGCACTCCAGCATGGCCCGGCCAATCTCCGAGTCGAGCGGCCCCTTCCAAATCATGGGTATCCTGTACCTCTGGGCCTCCACGGGGTTGGGCAGGTGGTGCACCACCATGTCGAGTATGGCCTTGTGGAGCGGCAGCGTCTTGCGGAGCTCGTCCACCCGCTCCTCCTTGTAGGCCGCTATGAGGTCCGAGAACTTTATGCCCGCCTCCTGGGCCATCTGGACGGTGAAGCCCCAGCGGTGGAGGGCCGAGCCGAAGGCCACGGTGCCCTTGGCCGGGTCCACCTTCCACTTGTCCCTGAACTCCGGCTCGGCGTAGAGGTCTATCAGGTGGTTGAAGTCCCTTATGATGCGCACGAGCTTCTCCTGCGCCTCCTTTGGCGAGAGCTTCAGCTCCCTTATGAGCCTGTCCACCTTGTTGATAAACAGCACGGGCCTCACACGCTCCATGAGGGCCTGGCGGGTAACCGTCTCCGTCTGCACCATGACCTCCTCGACCGCATCGACCACCACGACCACGCCATCTATGGCCCTGAGCGCCCGAGTTACCTTGCCCGTGAAGTCCACGTGCCCTGGCGTGTCTATGAGGTTGATGAGGTAAGGCTGGCCATCCACCTCGTGGAGGAGGGATATGTTGGCCGTCTTTATCGTTATCCCCCTCTTCTGCTCCTCCTCCAAGTAATCGAGCCAGCGGGCCTCGCCGGCTATCTTGGGCGATATCACGCCCGCCTCCGCCAGGAGCGAGTCCGTCATGGTGGTCTTCCCGTGGTCTATGTGGGCCACTATGCCTATGTTGCGCACACGCTCCTTGTGGCCCATGAGCTTCAGTATCTCGGGCGTCTGCTTGAACCTGGGCATGACGCATCGCCTCCATCAGTCCCGGGCCTGAAGCCCGGGGGGCCTTAATAAGCTTGTGTTGAGCTTGGCTCGGCGTCTCTGGTGTTCAATAGAGACATGGGCTCCTGCTTAGGCAGCAGCAAGTAGAGCGACAAGTAGTTCTCTAAGCCTCTCTTCGGGTAGTTGACGTATCGCATCTCTTGGCTTACCTCCTAACCATCTCTTAAACCTATCAGGGATGTTGAGTTCGTCTATTCTCACTTTCATTATCTTTATCCATCTCACCTTCCGCTTGTAGGGATAATAGGCTGGCTCGTGCGGGGAGTGGGTATCATCCCTAAACAGAGGGGGACTTCGCTCGTATCGGAGGTCCGATTCTATGAGGCCTACGCCGTAAATATATGTTCCATCTTCTACTATGACGATATCGCCGATTGACATTTCATCCCTGATAATTCTGAGCATACCCATGCCCTGCGTTACGGTGCTACCTAATTCCCCTCTTCTCTCTCGTTCTTCTAACCTCCTTCGCATAGTATCTTCATCCATTCCTCTAATGTCTCCTATATCCCAATCCCCGCCTATTGATATGTAGTCCTTGCGGATGAACTCACCGAGAACCGAGCTTCTCCACGCAGGCCAGCCCGGCCTTATCAGCCAACCCGCCATCTTGCAAGCCCCCATAGAAGCTGGCTCAAGCTTATAAAGGTAACGCTTTATCACTCCATCTTTTTCAGCACTATACCAGCTCTCCCCTCGATGTGAATGCGCCCGGCTTCATCTACGTATATCCTCAACAAATCCTCCCTGTCCTCGTGGTCTCTCACAACTATGATGGGCTCCCCAATCGCACGCGGGGCTATTATCTTGAGGGGGGCCCTCACGGGCTTCTCGGCCTCTTCTCCCGACATGTTCGCCCGACGTATCGGTGCAAAACCATCGGTATAAGCGTTGCCTCATGCCACAGCCACCGATACCTCCCCCTCGAGCTCGGCGTATTCGATTACTACCTCTGACGGCCTCGCAAAGGGCTTCTTGAGGCCTAAGCGCCTGAGTTCATCCATTAGGTCTTCGGCCCATTCGGGGCCGAGGGTCATCCCGCTCTCGGCCCATAACTCGTAGAACTTGGCCAGGGGTATCCCAAGCATATCGGCAGCCGTGCAGGCGGTTATCTCGCCCCGAGCATACATGGCGAGCACCTCGTCCAAAGATGGCTTACCCATGCCCACGAGCCCTCCTCAACTCCCGTAAGCGGAGGCGGACCTCGTTTATAAGCCTGGAGTTCACCCTATAATCGGTCATCAATAGCCTATTGATGGAGGCCTCAGCATCATCGGTAGATATAAGGCCTCGCCCAGCAGCCTCAATTATGATGCCCATGCACCCCTTGACATCAAATCCCAGCCTAATTAACGCCTTACGGAGCCTTAGCTCGTCTGCGAGGACAAGAAGGGCTTGGGCTTCTATAGCGAGGCAGACGACTTCCGCATCTGCGAGATGGAGCCCGTGTGCTTTCATAAACCTCTTCACGGCATCTCTATCACGTATATCCCAGACTTTTATCCAATTAGCCATCGTAGCCTCCTCTACTTCCTGAGAGCCCGGCAGGCCCCGGCCTCTTTCTACCACTTCTCTATAAACCGCCCGAGGTATCGCTAATGTCTCATACAGCTCCTTGAGTAACTCAAACATGCTTATTCTCGACAGATGTATCAAGACGGAGGAGTTGGCTACTACACGAGGGCACGCTGATGGCGTCTCCCCCATGAGGGGGCCTCCATCGGCCCATGTGCGGGCTATATGATAACTTAAATAACGGTAATTAGGGCCTCCGGAACCCGCCGCACCCGCATCTGCTCGCCCTGGCGATGCGGGCCTCCTCATCGGCCAAGGAGGCCTTGAAAGGCGCTTTAGATAAGCCCTCCGCTAAACAATGGAAAAGAGGCGAGGAGTGCCGGGGCCCGTCGTGCGAGGTTCGTGTGGCCCGTGCGGATGTCCTCCACCAGGCAGACCGGCCACCTTCCCAACACTCCACGACGCCCGAGTAGCCAGTCAAAAGGGCTCCGCCTCTGACGCCCCTGCGGGGCTCGTCCCGTGGTAGAAGACCGCTGGCCGATAGGGGCCTCATGCCCCGCCATCGCCCGGGGGATGCCCCTGATTGAGACCCAACAGCCGATGGGGGAGAAGGACGGGCACCGGGGAGGTGGGCTCAGAGGGGCCCTCTCGTGGCCGGCCCCGCTCCTGGCGCAGGAGGTGATCCGGCCGCAGGTTCCCCTACGGCCACCTTGTTACGACTTCTCCC
>CAYUYX010000062.1:0-7272 GCA_964449495.1 uncultured Candidatus Bathyarchaeia archaeon | reverse complement strand
CGCATCGCTAACCCTGCTCATAATAAAGTCGTCGAGAATATGAAACCACATCGCTGCCACCGATATCAGGCGTTCTGAGGCCCTCGTATGCATCGAATAGTAGCCAGACCCGTGTCTTATCGCTCCGTCCGGGGCTCGTGTGAGGCCCATTCGCCTTGAGAAGCTCTCAAGGCCTTCTTAAACGTCCTCAGGGCTCATCAGGCCTCGATGAACTCCAGCTCCTTCACGATGGAGCGGGCCTCGTCCATACGGGCCATGAAGTCCTCCATGAATTCCGCCATCAGCTCGGACGCATAGGCCTTACACTCCCCGCAGATGCGGGCACCAGAGCGGCACTCCTCGTAAATCCTATCCAGCTCCCCATCGTCCTCTATGAGGTGCTGCTTGAAGAGCTCGAAGACCACGCACCTCTCCGGCTGGCCGCCCAGGGCCCTCTGCTCGGCCAGGGAGCCCCTCCCGCCCGTGAAGGCCTTCCAAATCTTCTGAGCCAGCTCCCTCGGGTCCTCCGGCAGCTCTATGCAGGAGCCCGGCACGGACTTGCTCATCTTTAGCGAGCCGTCCAGGGCCGGCGTGAACTTGTGGTACACGCTGGCGGGCGGGGTGAAGCCGAACTCGCTCTTCGTGCGCCTCACGAGGTCCCTGGCGAGCCTTATGTGCGGGTCCTGGTCTATCCCGACAGGGATGACGCCTATCATGCGCCTCTCGAGCTGGGGGTGGAGGATATCGGCTGCGTCGAAGAGGGCGGCTATTATCTTGCCCGGCGTGAGGGAGCCGTAGATGGCCTCCATCTCGGCCAGGGTTACCCGCCCGGAGAAGCGGGCCACCAGCTTGAGCACGGTCCTGTTATCGGATTGGAAGTAGAACTTGGTCCTGTCCGGGTTGATGCCTAAGGCCAGGTAGGCCGGTATGTGGAACTCAAGCGCCCTCCTCCGGGCCTCCTGGAGCGTTATGCCCCTCGTCGCAACGGCCTCCACGTCCGCCACGAGGAGGTAGGCCTCCTCGGCCCCCACTTCCTGGAAATAGCGGAAGTTCTCTATGACCATGCGGGTCCCCAGGTGTATCTTCTCGGCGGAGGGCATGATGCCCGTGAGGACGTAGAAGGGCTCCCGCTCCCGTATGGCCCTCGCTATGGCCCAGAGGCCCCGGTGGCAGAAAACCACCTTGCGCCTCATGAGCTTGTTGGGCCTCGGGAGGGCCGCTAAGAGCTCGTCGGTGAAGGGCTCAAGGCCGAAGCGCCCTACGATGCGTACATAGTCCTCCGGGAGCCCCGAGCCCCAGGGGTCCACGAACACCTCTCGCCTCACGTCCGCCACAATAGGAACCACCGTCCGCTACATGTGGGGCAGGAGATAAAAAGCTGTCGATATCGCATGGGCGCCTTCTCGTCTCGTGGAAACTCTGATGAAAGGCCGAACCCTTTTAGCCTAAGCCCCTCGACCGGCCATCGGTGCTCGCCTTGCCGGAGGAATGGCGCCTCATCGACCTGGGCCCCCAGGAGCCCGTAGTGGCACAGTGCTTCTACGAGGCGGTGGCGAGGTGCGTGAGCGATGGGAAATCGCCAAACACGCTCATAATCACCATACCGTCCAGGCCATACGTGTGTATAGGCTATCACCAGAGGCTCGAGGAGGAGGTGGATTTAGATTACTGCCGCTCGCAGGGCCTCCCCATCATAAGGCGGGGCCAGGGGGGCGGGGCCGTCTACCTGGATAGCAACCAGGTGTTCTACCAGCTCGTGGCCCACGAGGGAAGCCCCGTCCTGCCGGGCGATGTGGAGGGCCTCTTCAGGAAGTGCTTGGCCGCCACGGTCCACGTCTACCGCTCCCTCGGCCTGCCAGCCGAGTACAAGCCCCTCAACGACGTGGTCGTGCGGGGCAAGAAGATATCTGGCAACGGGGCTGGGCGCCTCGGGAGAGCCATCATCCTCGTGGGGAACATAATCCTCGATATGGATTACGAGCGGATGGCCCGCATACTAAAGGTGCCGGATGAGAAGTTCAGGGACAAGATGGCGAGGAGCATGCGCGAGTGGGTAACGAGCCTCAAGCGCGAGCTCGGCCGGGTCCCGCCCGTTGAGCGCATAAAGGAGCTGATAGTGGAGGGCTTTGAGAAGGCGCTCGGCATAAAGCTCGTGAGGGGCGAGCCAACGCCCGAGGAGCTAAGGGTCTTCGAGGAGGAGGTGAGGCCCAAGCACCTCTCGCCGGAATGGCTCTACCTGCCCGAGGAGAGGCATCCCTGGGCCCATCCCGGCCGTGTCGTGAAGATAGCCGATGGCGTGCGTGTGGTGAGCGTGGCCCACAAGGCAAAGAAGATGATAAGGCTGACGGCGGAGCTCATGGGCGATAAGATACTCGATATAATCATATCTGGCGATTTCTTCGCCATACCCGAGGAAGCCATCTCGGGCCTTGAGGAAGCCCTCAGGGGCTGCAGGTTCGATAGGAGCGAGCTGTTAGAACGCATAAAGGCCTTCTACGCCTCGACGGGCGTAGATACGCCAGGGATAGGGCCAGATGACTTCGTAGAAGCCCTGATGAAGCTCAGGGAGGCCGTAGAAGCGTATCTGCCGTCTACAAGGCCGTTCAGCAAGAGAGCATGAGCGCACCATTAGGATAAGGGGCTCCTTGCGACATCACATATTTTTAGGAATGCTTGAGCGAGCTAAATCCTCGGGGCCACTACGTCCTCGGTGGCCTTGAGCACCCAGATGCCCTCTTTCTCTGCCTCCTCCACGAGCTCCGGCATGGCTAGGGAGGTGTAGATGATGAGCAGCACCTTAGGCCTCAACAAATCCGGGTAGCGCTTCTCCACGATGCTCAACTTACGCTTCAAATCCCTCAGCACGGAGATGCCCGCCCTCACGCTCGCCTCGCCCATCACGCAGAGCTCGCTCGTGGCGCCGTAGATGTCGAACTCGACCTCCGGCTTCACCAGGGGGCTTATCGCCATCTCGTAGCCCATTTCCCTGAGCCTGTGGGCCACTATGGAGCGGGCCTCTTCCTCGACGTCGAGAGTGAGCTTCTCCAACGTGCGCTCGACACGGGTCAAGCGCCTATCTATCATATCGAGCATGCGGTTGAAATCCGCCCTCATGGCCTCGAAGCGCTTATCGAATTCTTCTCTCATACGGATCATCTCTTCACGCATCTGAGCCATCTCCTCGTGCATCTTGGCCATCTCTTCTCTCAATCGCATTTGCTCCTCCCCCAACCGTATTTGCTCCTTCCCTAATCGTATCTGCTCCTCTCTCATCTGCTTCATTTCCTCACGCATATGCACCATCTCTTCACGCATCTGAGCCATCTCCTCTCTGAGGCGCAGCTGCTCGGCCTCTATCCCATCGAGCCTCTTCAGGAGCTCCGATAGGCCCAGGTAGCCCGCCACCGTGTAGCGGAACTCCACATCCTCGTCGAGGAGCCTCAGGAACCTGCGCTTGAGCTCTGCCAGCTCGCTCGCCTCGCTCATCGTCCTCCCCGGGCCTCCCTCATTAATATACCTTCCCAAGGAGAGGGCCTTTCGAGCTCACGTTACCGCGCCGTAGCCTATCAGCCTCCAGCGCCCTATCCTCCGGCTCAGGGCGACCCTGGCCCCCTCTTCTGCGCAGACAGGCCTCTTGAGCTTCATCTCGACGGTATCGCCAGATACGGCCGTTACCACCCCGACCGTAACCGCCGTCCCCACGTCGAGGAGGAGGGCCTCCCCCTTCCTTATGGCCTCCACCCTCACCATGTCCTTCGTCCCGACCGCCTTCTCGAAGAGCGTTACTTGGAGCGTCAGCTCGTCCCTCACGGGCGGGAGCGTCCCGGGCTTGCCGACCACGTTTCCCACGAGGCCATCCGCCTTCGTCAGGGCCGGGTCGAGCTTCGTGCCAACGCCCACGAGACCCCCGCAGGTCGCCTCTTCCACGGCCCGTCCGCCGGCGTGGAGGCTCGTTATCTCCGTGAAGAGGGGCTCGTAGGCGCCATTAATCCTGACGCCGGGCCTTATCTCTATCTCATCGCCTACCCTGAACTTCCCCTGGAGGATTGAGCCCCCTATCACGCCTCCCACGAGCTTCCTGGCCGGCGTCCCCGGCTTGTTCACGTCGAAGGACCGGACGACGTACATCCTGGGGGGCCTCGTGGGGTCTCTCTCGGGCGTTGGGATGTGGCGCTCTATGGCCCATAGCAGGGCGTCCATGTTCACCTTCCTCTGCGCCGACACGGGTATTATGGGCGCCCCCTCGGCTATCGTCCCCTCCACGAAGCGCAGTATCTCCTGGTAGCTCTCGAGCGCCCTCTCCCTCGGGACTATGTCTATCTTGTTCTGGGCTATCACTATCTTGTCTATGCCCATTATCTCCATGGCCGCCAGGTGCTCACGGGTCTGGGGCTGTGGGCACGGCTCATCGGCGGCTATGACGAGCACGGCCCCGTCCATGACCGCTGCGCCCGATAGCATGGTGGCCATGAGGGCCTCGTGGCCCGGCGCATCCACGAAGCTAAGCCCTCGCTCGAACGTCGTCTTGGCGCCGCAGTTCGGGCACACCTCGCTCGTGGAGTAGTTCGTCGGCTCATCGCAGACCGGGCAGCGGTAGACGGGCGCATCTGCGTAGCCGAGCTTTATGGTGATGCCCCGCCTTAGCTCCTCGCTGTGCCTGGCCGCCCAGACGCCCGTGAGGGCCTCGACTATCGTGGTCTTGCCGTGGTCCACGTGCCCTATCATGCCTATGTTGACCTCGGGCTGCCTCGGCAGCACGGTGCTCATCGCCATCACGCCCTCCGGCGTGGCTATAAGCGCTCCGCAGCGCCATCGCGGCTTATATACCGACGAACGTAACCTTAAGCTCGGATACTCGCTCTATATCCTTGAAATCCATATCGCTCGTCAAGAGCTCCTCCCCTCTGTTTATGCACATGGCAGCTATGAGCAAATCTGAGAACGGCTTGGGCTTGCCTATCCTCCTCAGCTTAACCTGTAATTCTATTGCCAAATCTACGTCCTCCCGGGTCGGGTATAGGACATATCCATGAAATTTCGTGTATTCTATTAGAGGGGGAAATTCCGCCAAAGTAATGGCCGTTACATACTCGTGGATTTCCTCTCCCCTCCTCATGCGCTCGATAACTACGCTCGTATCGAGTATGGTCAAGCCCGAGGTAGCCTCCTCTTCTCGGCCTCTCTCAAAGATAGAACGTACTTCTCATCGACCTCTACACGCTCAATACGGGCCCTCATGTCCAATCTGCGCCTGATGGCCTTTATGCTCACCACGCCGTATTTCTCCTCAAGCAGCCTCTCCACATCGCTGGTTAGCTCTTCCTCCCCTATCCAATCCGGTATTTTTATGGCCACGACCTTCATCTCGCTTGAGAACGCCGTTCGCAATCTTATAAGCGCTCCGCAATTGAGATGGACGGAAGCCTTTTATACACATGCCCAAATGGCCGGCCGATGGAGGCTAAGGCAATAGGCTTGGTGGCGGCGCTCGTGGTCGTCGTCGTGCTCGCCTCCATCTGGCTCATCTGGCGGCAGCCCTCGCCGGGGGCCGAGCAGGGCCAGCCTCAGCAGCCCACAGAGCAGCCAGAGCGGCCGAGCAGCATAGATATGATAGATGAGCAAGGCGGTTATGAGGTCGAGATTGTGGAGGGCTATCTTGTCGAGACGGATGAGGGCCACAGGCTCTACGTCCGCATATTCAAGCCCGTCGGCGATGGCCCTTTTGCAGCCGTCGTCTTCGTGCCGGGTGGCCTCGGCTTCCCAATTCGTGGCCCAGCGAGCCTTGAGGAGCGGGACATCGGTTGCGCCGAATACGGCATAGTGGAGGTGTACTTCAACGCCCCGGGACGTGGCCCAGAGCCCTACCATAGCGAGGGCGTGGGCGATAGGAACGGCCCGAGGGACCAAGATGCCCTCCGCTGCGTGGTGGAGTACGTGAAATCCCTCGATTACGTCGACCCGGACAACGTGGGCATCCTCTCCTTCTCCTTCGGCATCACCATGGCCGCCGGCTGCGTGGGGCGCTACCCGGACCTCGTGAAGTTCTACATAGATGGCGAGGGCCCTTCCCACAGCGTGCTGGCCTGCTGCGATTACCTGGGCGCTGCGCACAGGGCGGACACGCACGACCACCTCTTCGGCCATTACTCAGCTGGCTTCGACCCATCGCCCGGTAACGTGGCCTGGTGGGCGGAGCGGGAGGCCTTCCGCTTCATAGGGAACTTCTCCGGCGCCTACCTGAGGCTCCAGGGCCAGAGAGGCCACATGCAGCCGGAGATATCGGACGATTACCCAGCGAAGCTCATGAACAACCTCGCCGTGCTGGGGAAGCCCTGGTGGGCCCGCATAAACTTCGAGAACCCCGTAAACAAGCTCTACGGCATAGAAGAGCCCATACCCGACCTATTAGGCCCTGGGAAAGTAGGCGACTGGAGGCCCTACTTCCGCAAGGCCGTCATAGAGATGGCTAAGCTGGTGCCCGGCGAGCCGGAGCCCATTAAGCTGGCGCAGGGGGAGCCCCTCTTGGCCATACCGCACTACCCGTATAACGCATCCCTGCCCTTCCCGAGCCCTTGCTCGCTCCAGGTGCCGGATATTGCGCTCGACGGGGCTGGAGGCGTTTATTACGTGGCCAGATTGGGCGATACCGGTGAGAGCTGGGCTGCACGGGCCTCTAAGCGCCGTGAGATAATCCAGCTCAACTGGGCCTACCCATACGTGGTGGGCGCCTACGCCATGGACGTCTCGGGCTGGCGCATCCTCGTGGCAGACCGCTATGGCGTGCGCATCTTCGACCCCCAGGGCCGTACGGTATGGCTGAACCGCAGCCTGACGGGCCTCGTGGACGTGACCTTCATGGGGCAGGACAGGCTCCTCCTGGCCTGGGAAGACCGGCTCCTCCTGATGGGCCTCGATGGCCACGTGCTCTGGCGTCTAACGGGCTTATCCGGCGTGAGGGATGCTGATGCCATCGGGTCGGATGCCGTCCTCATCTGCCTGCCCGATAGAGTGCGCATAATGGGCTTGAACGGGACCGTTCTCCTCGATTATTTCGTGGAAGGGCCCTTGGATGCCGAATACGTGGACGGGCGCCTCTACGTGGCCGTGGAGAACGCCGTCCTCGTGGTGGAAGAGGGCTCGGTGATAGCCACCTACCCCTGCTCGCCAGCGGACGTGGAGGTATTGGGCGATGGAGGGGCCATCTTCATCGTGGAGGGCACGGCCATAAGGGCGCTCGCCGGTCCTGCGTGGGAGTTCGAGTGCTGAGGGAGGCCGTGCATAAATAAGGCCCGG
>CAYUYX010000061.1:6882-7348 GCA_964449495.1 uncultured Candidatus Bathyarchaeia archaeon | reverse complement strand
GATGTGGTCCTCATCTACGGAGTCGGTAATAGGGGGGAGTAAGGCCAGGTCCACTCGTTTGTCGTCCACCTTGTAGTCCGATATCACGAATACTTTATATCCCCGTTGCTTTAAGAGCTTCGAGCACTCGTGGAAGAGGAGACACCTAATATCGCTCTCGTTCATGTGGACGTAAACACCCTCTTTCATCCCTTTCAAGACGTTATTCCAGGCATCACGAAGGACCTGTAAGAGTTCATCCACTCTATTCAAACCTGCCATCCCCCGGGAGAGCAGAGGTTATGTTTCATTTAAAACTGCTCACCATGGCTCCCTCTTCAGGCCGAGCTTGTACGCCCCGTAGTTCGTGGCCAGGTGTATGGCTGGCGTGAGGAGGAGGGCGCAGGCCAGCACGTCGAGGCCCGGGAAACGGTAGGGCAGGGAGAAGGCCACGGCGCCCACCAGGAAGTCGAGCTGGTCCAACCCC
>CAYUYX010000061.1:0-6872 GCA_964449495.1 uncultured Candidatus Bathyarchaeia archaeon | reverse complement strand
CCCCGGCGCTGGCGCTCCCGGGGGCCTGTTGAGGCGCCTCTTCAGGAAGGAACCCATGAGGTCGCCCACCATCGCCCCGAGGCCCATGAGGAAGCCGAGGAGGGCGTCGGGCCTCGGATAGAGGCTATCCTCCACGAGGAGACCGAGGACGAAGCCCGTGAGCGTGCCGACGAGGACGCCGGATATGAAGCCCCTCACCGTCTTCCTCGGGCCGAATATGGGGCGCCCATCCCGGAGGGTGCGGCCGCCGTCTATGGGCCGTCCTCCGCCGAAGAGCACGGGGGCCCCGTTGGAGAAGTAGGCCGGAAGCACGTAGAGGAGCGAGCGAGCCAGGAGCGTCAAAATGCCCGTCAGGGCGTCAGACATCCACGAGCCCCTCCTCCGTAATCCTAAAGAGCCTCGTGGCCCCCACCAGGCCGGGGACAAGGGCCTTCTCGAGAGCCGCTATCCTGACGCCGGGCTGGCCCGTTGGCCTCAAGCGCAATACCACATCGGCCCAGAACATCATTATCCTGCTCGCCACGGGCTCAACGGAGCCCGGCTCGCCAGGGGGGAGGGGGACAGCGGGCCTCGCCCTCACCTGGCTCGTTACCACGACCGCCACATCGTAGCCGTGCGCTACCTCGGCCAGAACGCCCATCTGGCGGTTCAGCTCCCTGTTCAAGGCGAAGAAGATTTCCCTGCGCTTCTCCTCATCGCTCTCCCGTTCGGCCTCCTCGGACAGCTTGAGGCGGTACAGGGTCGTCATGGTGTCTATGGCCACGAGGGCGAGGCCAGCGGAGGCGAAGTCCACCAGCGAGTCTATGAGGGTGGCCTGTTCCTCGAAGGTGCTCGGCCTCGCTATCGTGAGGTTCTCGAGCACTAAGGGGTCGCCGCCCGTCATGGCCCTCACCTTCTCAGGCCTCAGGGCCCCCTCGCAATCCACGAAGAGCGCCTTGTTGCCCGTGCCAGCGCAGTTCACGGCGAGCTGGAGGGCGAGCGTCGTCTTGCCCGTCTCCGCTTCCCCGTAGGCGAGGAGGAGGGTGCCCGTCCTAAGGCCTCCTCCAAGGAGCTCGTCAATCGCCATGCAGTTGGTGGGTATCGTTATCCCTTCCATGCCTCCCGGGAGCCCCTCGCCCCCGGGGGATAAATGGTTGTCCTCCCGCTCACGAGCACAGGTTTTTACGTACCTCCCTATCCTGGGCCTGGGAGGGGATGAGGACGCCAGGCGGCAAGAGGATAGTAACGTGCCCGAGGTGCGGCTTCAGGTTCGACCTCTCCTATGCGAGGGCAATCGCCTGCTCGGGCTGCCCGTCCCTCGTGCAGTGCTCCCTGGTGAAGTGCCCTAAGTGCGGCTACGAGTTCCCGTCTCCTTACGTGAGGTGAGCGCAGCCGTTGAGCGCCAAGGTCCTTCCGCTCAGGCTCAGGGAGCCGAAGAGCATAGCCCTCCTCCTCGCCTACGTGGCCATCAGCTCGGCCCTCGAGGCCGCCATCGTTTACTACGCCTTCGTCCTCCCGGGCTTAGAGGACATCCCCCTGGTGGGGCCGATTGGCTTCTGGACGGGTCTCGTCCCGGCCCTCGTGGCCTTCGTCCTCGTGCTGAGCTTCCTCCACCTAACGAGGAGCTTCTACGTGGCCCCGGCAACGAGGGCGAGGCAGAGGAGGAAAAACAGGAGGAAGGGCAGGAGGAAGAGGGCGGCGCTGTGGGCCCGTATTAGAAGCCGGATTTCCAGAGCCCTCAGGCCCCTTAGGGGCGCTTTCGAGGGGCTCGGGAGGAGACTCGGTGTTCTGGGCCTGGCGGCGGTGAAGGGGCTCGGAATAGCTTTCCTCGGCTTCTGTACGGCCGTGATGGTGGCCCTCCTCATCCCCTACTCATCCCAGCTCTTCGATTTCTCCGGCCGCCTCGCTAAGGAGGTGGGCTTCTTCTCCTGGCTCGTATCCGCCACGACGAGGCTCGCCCGGGGGTTGGCCTCGGGGGGGCTCAAGTGGCTCGCAGATGGCCTCGTGTGGGCCTCCATAGGGGTTAGCGAGGGGCTCAAGCCCATCTGGACCGGCATCGCCAACGCAGACCCGCTGTTCAAGTACGCCGCAGCCCAGAACCTCGTGGCCTGGGCCACGGGCGCAGCGGCGCTCCTCTACCGGAGGCCCTTGATAAGAGGGCGTTAAAGAGGGCCAGGCGACACCGGGGGTGAGGGGTTAGGGATGGCGGATAGGCCGAGGTTCGGTCCGGCGGGGAAGCCCGTGGGCTTCAAGGGGAAGGTCGTGGGCGTGCCGAGGTACCTGCGTGAGGAGGGCCTCGATGCCTTCGAGTTCCAGGCGGTCCGCTGGGGCGTGAGGCCCGGGATGAGGGCGGAGGACGCCGAGGAGCTCGGGAGGGAGGCGAGGAAGTACGATGTCCTATTGTCCATGCATGCATCCTACTACGTGAACCTTTGCGCAGATGGCCAGAAGCTCGAGGACAGCATTAGGAGGCTTCTCATCTGCCTCGAATACGGGCGCCTGATGGGCGCCTACATCGTCGTCTTCCACCCCGGCTTCTACAAGGGGAAGCCGAAGGAGAGGGCCCTCGAGGATTGCATAAGGGCCCTCAAGCGCATCGCCGACGAGGCCTCCACGCTCGGGAGGGGCCTGCCCGCCCTCGGCCCGGAGACGACCGGCAAGCCGAGCCAGCTCGGGAGCCTCGAGGAGATAATCTCTATTTGCGAGGCCGTGGAGAGCTGCCAGCCCGTCGTCGATTGGGCGCACATCCACGCCAGGGACGGCCGAGGGGCCATAAGAGGGCGGGCGGATTACGAGGCCATCCTCGACGAGCTCGAGGGGAGGCTCGGAAGCGATGTCGTGATGAACCTGCACACCCATTTCACGAGGGTGGAGTTCTCGGCGAAGGGGGAGGTCAAGCACCACACGATGGCCGAGGAGGCCTACGGGCCGGATTTCGGGCCCCTCGCAGAGCTGATAGCCGAGCTCGGGCTCAGGCCCGTTATAATAAGCGAGAGCCCAATCTTGGACAGGGATTCCCTCGTGATGAAGAAGATGGTGGAGGACGCCTACCGCAGGCTCGGGAAGGAGGTACCCTGGGCCTCCCGGGCCTCAGAGTAGGCTTGATAGGGCCTGGAGGGCGCTCAGGACGAGGAAGAAGAGGACATCTCCCACGACGAGGGCCATCACGAAGCCCGCCGTCAGGATGGCCACGAGGGGGAGGCCGGGGGAAACCCATACGTAATCGTCCTCGCTCAGCAGGCCGAGCTCGAGGGCCCTCCTCAGGCCCAGCGCCTCCTCCCCCTCCCTCAGCCGGACCACGAGCACGAGCTTCCTCCTCGGGCCATCCTCTTCCACGAGCACCTCAAGGGGGAAGACGAACCTGGCCTTCTCGAGGTCCCCGGCCCTCAGCTTGTAGCCTGATATGAGGATGAGGGCTTTCACCGGGAGGGAGATGTCCCCGAGGCCCTCGAAGAAGCTACGCCCCGTCCTCAGCTTCCACGCCACGTTCCTGACGAGGAGGATGATTGACGTTATGGCGGAGATGAGGAGCGAGTTGGAGAAGGACGCAAGGGGGACGAGCTTGTGAGATGGGAGGAGCGGTTCCACATGGCTGATTGGGCAGGAAATGGCCATGAAGATAAGGGCCTTGGCATCTGCGCCCCCTGCGAGGCCGGAGGAGAAGATGAGCAGCCCCACGGCCGTGGCGAGCAGCATGGATACTGCGGTCGGCCAGGCGGGCTCGTAGCCGAGGGCCAGGCTGATGGCCGTGAGGGAGACGAGGAAAGGGCTCGAGAACAGCCACAGCCTATCCGGGACCTCCCGCTCCCTCACATCCAGCACGGCGGCCACGCACAGTACTGCGAGACAAGCTGATAGACGGGTCAGCCACAAGAAAAAGGGAGAGAACAATCAGGGGCACCTATCCGCTCACTCTTCCTTCTTCTCCTCGGGCTTCTCTTCCTCGGCCTTCTCCTCTTCCTCCCTCAGCTCGGCCTCGAGCTCCTCTATGGGCGCTGGGGGAGGCGTGGTGGCCATCGTCCAGCCAATCCAGGCCCCGATGGCGAGGACGACGCAGAAGGCTATGACGACGGGTACGCCAATCAGCCACGTCAGCACCCATACCGGGTCGGTGTGGAAGCCTATGACATCGTTGAGCAGCCAGTATATCCAAGACCACCTCGCGCTCGTAACGGCGATTATGACTACGTCGGCGAGATAGCCCACGAGGACGAGCACGCAGATGGCGCATATAGCTGCGCCTATCGCCTGGTCCCTCGTCATCACCGTTCACCCTGGGCCTCAGCTTTTCGCTAAATAAGTTTATAAGCTTTTTCACAGGGCCATCGGAGGAGGTGCCGGGGCTGAGCCCCATAGAGGAGATGTTGGAGGAGAATAACGTCTTCGCCGTTGTCGGGGCCTCGAGGAGCCCGGAGAAGTACGGCCACAAGGTATTCAGGGACCTCCTGGAGGCGGGCTACGAGGTCTATCCCGTGAACCCGAGGGCGGGGGAGATACTTGGCCGCAAGGCCTACAAGAGCCTCAAGGAGCTGCCGAAGAGGCCGGATGTCGTCGTCTTCGTCGTCCCGCCCGCCGTAACGGAGCAGATGGCCCATCAGTGCGTGGAGCTGGGCGTGAGGTACGTGTGGATGCAGCCCGGGGCCGAGTCCGAGAAGGCCATCGAGGAGCTCGAGGCGGCCGGCGTAAAGGTCATCCACGGGGCCTGCATAATGATAACGAGGAGGAAGCTCAGGGCCGGAAGCCCGTGAGTATAGCGAGCATGAGCGTGCAGGCCGTCAAATCTGCGCAGGAGCCGGGGTTGAGCTCGAGGGACCTGAGCCACCTGTCCAGCTCCTCGACGGCCCTCAGCCCCTCCTCCGTGGCCGCCCCCCCGAGCTCGAGGGCCTTCTGAGCCCTCTTCGAGACCTCCTCCGCCATCTCGAGGCCGAGCGAGACCGCATCCGGTACGAGGGGCGTCTTCCTGAGCCCCCACGCCCTTGCGAGGTGCGTGTCCCTCGTGGAGGAGAGGAGGGCCAGGTAGGAGTTCACGATGGCCACGTTTAACGAGCCCGTTTTCTCGAGATACCGCTTGAAGGCCAGCAGGCCTACCCCAGAGCTCAGCTCGAGCGCCCTGACGAGCTCCCATGACACGAGGTCCCATGACGAGCACGCCTTCAGCACGTTGAGGAGCGTTAGCCCCCTGGCCCTGAGCTCCTCCTCCGCCCCCCGGTCGAAGATATCCGGTATTCCGGCCGATGGGCTGAGCCCCCCGAGCTTGCTGGATGCGGATTTCCTTATGGCCCTGTACAGGCCGATGGCGTCCTCGACCGTGGAGGCCCTCAGGATATCCGATAGAGCGGAGCGGAGGGCGCCCAGGCTCACCGCAGAGCCCCTCCCGAGGAGGAGGCCGGCTGAGGCGGAGAGGGGAACGGCCAGGATTACGAAGCCGGTGTGGGTTGGCCCGCTGCCCTGCCACGAGCCATCCGATGAGACGGCCTCCTCCATCAGGCCTCCGAGGCCGAGCTCGGATAAATCCATGCGCCCTCCCCCGGCCAGAAGGCCTCTCTCAGCGGCTCTCCGGCAAGCCGGCCCTATCGCAAGGGAGCCGGCGAGGAAGCGCTCGTACGTCTTCGGCCCCAAATCACCCATCCTGTGGACGTTCCCGGGCTTGGGCCATGCGCTGACCTCGAGGACGGCGGCCAGCTGGGCGGCGAGCATCACGTCATCGGGGCTCTCGATGCGGTGGCCCCAGGACGGGTGCTCCAAGGCCTTCTCCTCACCTGCGCCCGGCTCTTAGGGCCTCCCAGGCCCTCAGGAGGGCGCTCATCAGCTCGTGCTTCACGGCCATCAGCTCCCCGGCGTCCTCCACGTAGAAGGAGAACTCGTACTCCCGGCCCCCCTTATCGCACTTGACGAGCCTCATCTCCGGGGGCCTCGGCAGGCCCCTGGAAGCCCTGTCTAAGGCCTCCCTCAGCGCAGCCTCCAGCTCCTCCGAGGGGACGGAGTGGTCGAAGCCCATCTTGAAGGTGTAGCAGGAGAGCTTCTTGCCCTCTTCCACCTCGATTGAGAAGTTCACTATATCGCTCTCGAGACTCTTCTGATTGCTGACGAGGACGAGCGTGCCATCCGGCCTCCTGAGCTTCGTGTAATTGATGGTAATCTCCTCCACCACGCCCTCAAGGCCCCCGATGCGCACGTAGTCCCCTATACTGAACGGCCTGGCTAAGATTATGTATATGCCGGCGATGAGGTTCCCTATGCTCCTCGTGGAGGCGAAGCCTATGGCCATGCCCCCGAGGGCGGAGAGGCTGACGAGCCACGAGGAGGGCACGCCCCCTATGCTCATGGCCACTATCGAGGCCGCCACGAGGATGACCACCCGCGTGGCGAGGATGAGGGCGTTCCCGACGTCCGCCGGGAGCTGGAGCTTCTCCACGGCCTTCCTTATCCGCCTGGTGATGAGGCGCTCTATGAGGATGGCTATCACGACGAGGGCCACGTACTGAAGCACGATGGGCAGGTAGGCCCGCAGGGTCTCGGCCAGCTCCTCCAGCCACGGGAACATCGCAGAGCCCCCCTCTGGCAGGGGAGGAGGGGGCCTTATTACCGCTCGGGCCAGGGGGCTCGCTCAGGACATGGGGCAGCGGACCCCCTTGCGCTCGAGGGCCACGAGAACGGGCGGCCCTGCCCATGCGGAGAAGGCCACGCACAAGAGGGCCTCCACGGGCGTCGTCATGGCCCCCATAACCCACCAGGCTGTTAGGGTTTCTACTACGGGCTCCGGGACGAGCAGGACGTAGAAGAACGTGGGCACGAGCATGAATATCCTCGTCAGGACATCTGCTTCCACGCCCACGAAGGCCGAGAGGGAGATGGAGAGGGGGAGGGCTGGCCTACGGAGGGAGCCCCGGGCG
>CAYUYX010000060.1:0-7379 GCA_964449495.1 uncultured Candidatus Bathyarchaeia archaeon | reverse complement strand
AAGCTGGCCTCTCCCCACGACCTCTACCACCGGCAAGGCCTCTCCCGGGCCGTGATGGTCGAGCGTGATAAAAGCGATGGCGAGAACGACATGAGGAAGGGCAGCCTATTTTAGGGCAGAGGGCCCATCTGGGGGCGGCGGTGGGCTTGCCCAAGCTGGCCGATAGGCTCGAGCACGTGAGGAAATCCCCCATAAGGCGGGTGGCCGCCCTCCTGGCCGAGGCGAGGAAGAAGAGGGACCTCATCTCCTTTGGCGGCGGTGCGCCCAGCCTCCCTCCCCCGAGAGAGGTGATTGAGTACCTCATCGAGAGGCTTAGGGAAGAGCCGCAGTTCTCATCTTCGTATGGTGGGACGAGGGGTTTCTTGGAGCTCAGGGAGCTCATAAGCGAGGACCTAAAGCGTTACGCCGGCATAGAGCCCGACCCGGCGAGCGAGATAATATTAACAGATGGCGCCACGGAGGGGATATTCCTCTCCCTCATGGCTATCGCTGGCCCGGGGGATGAGGTCATCATAATGGACCCCACCTACCTGGGCTTCTCCGAGGCCATAAGGCTCTGCGGCGCCAGGCCCGTGAGGCTGCCCGTCTACGTGGAGGAGGGCTTCCAGCCCGATATAGAGCGCCTTAAGGAGCTCATAGGGCCGAGGACGAGGGGCCTCATACTCCTATCGCCGGATAACCCCACGGGCCGGGTGGTGGAGCGCTGGAGGGTGAAGGCCATAACGGACCTGGCGGCGGACCACGGCTTCTGGGTGATATCGGACGAGACGTACAAGCACATCGTTTACGAGGGCGAGCACACCTACACGGCCAGCCTGCCCGGGGCATGGGAGAACACGCTCACCGTCTGCACCTTCTCGAAGACGGCCTCCATCCCGGGCTTCAGGCTCGGCTACGCCTACGGCCCACCGGAGCTCATAGATGCCATGGAGAAGCTGAAGCAGTACACGAGCCTCTGCCCGAGCACGCCGGCCCAGCTCGCCATGATGGCCTTCCTCAGGGGCGACGTTAAGGAGCGCTATCTCCGGGAGGTGGTCATCCCGACGTACAGGGCCAGGAGGGACGTGATGGGCGAGCGCCTGAGGGAGCTATTGCCAGAGGCGAGGACGGTCAAGCCAGCGGGCTCCTTCTTCTACTTCGTGGATATTAGGCCCTACCTGACGAAGATGGGGGTGGACGAAGAAAGGCTGTGTGATGAGCTCATAGAAAGGGCGTCGGTGGTGGCGATACCCGGCGGCTACTTCGGCGCCAACGGACGAGGCCACATAAGGCTGACGTTCGTATCCGAGCCGGAGGAGCGCATAGTCGAGGGGCTCTCGAGGCTTGCGAGCTACATAGCGAAGCGGGCGAGCTGAGCAAGGCCTTTTCTTCCCCTGCTCCCTCTCGAGCGATGGGCGTGGGGGCGAGCAACGGCGCCGCCCCGGCCGTTACGTTGACCGTTGCGTTGGCCACGTACCCGAGGACGCTCGAGACCGTTATCGTCATGTTGTGGCCCTCGTAGAGCGACCAGTTCCAGTAGCACGTGAAGACAGCGCTCGAGTTGGGCTGGAGCACGTACGGCGGGCTGAGCGGCGGCGTTATGTTCAGCTCCTCCGGCCCGAAGAGGGTGCCGTTCACGAAGGCCGTTATATTACATATCCTGGCAGGGGCCGGCGACGATGGGTCGTTGAAGACGGTTATGTTGAGGTAGTAGGTCGTCTCGTTGAGGACGCCGAAGAAGACCCCCGTTATATTGAGCACCACGCTCGGGGGCGTCCTGTAATCGAAGAGATAGCCGGTGTAGCCCTCCACCGTCCTCGCAACGATGGTTATAGTCCTGTTCCTGTACGCAAGCCAATCCCAGGTGCAGTTCAGCGTGAGGGTGGAGTTCGGGGCCAGCACGCCCGGCTCATCCCAGCTCACGTCCGGCTCGGTGGGCAGGTTCTTCACCCAGGTCCCGTTGTCGAGGGCCACGTCAACCCCGTAGATGCTCACGTTAGCCGGGCTATCCGGTGAGTTCGTTATGTTGAGGACGAACCAGAAGGGGCTCGAGGCGTTGAAGAAGGGCAGGAGCTCGAGCTCGACGGCCGGGGGCCTTGTTCTCACGGAGGCGCCGGAGCCCTCCCTCGGCATGACGATTATCTTGAGCTCATCGCCCGTATAGTTCGCCCAATTCCAATAGCACTTGAAGGTCGTGGATGCTCCTCTCACGAGCGTCTTCGGGAGCCAGGGCTCCGTAACGTTCACCTTGTGCACTTTCTTGTCCGGCGTTACCACGTAGATGGCCTCCACGCTCGCATCGGAGGGGGAGTAAGACGGGTTCATCACGGTTATATCAAAGCGCTTCGTGTTGTTCAAGGGGAACTCCACGTCCGTTATGGCTAAGGCCACCACGCCGGGCACCCTTATGCCGAGGCCGTACCAGTAGCCGCTCACCACCATGTAGGTGAATAGCGAGGATGCCAGGACGAGCGTTATCACGAGCAGCGCAAGCGTAGCCCTCCTCATGACGCTTCCCCGTGCTCGAGGGCTAAACCCCGGCACGCCTTTTATGAAGCTTGCGCCCACCCACGGGGGCGTCCCGGTTGCGGAGGCCAGATGCGCGGGAGGTGGCCCTCGCATCCTGGTTCGGAGCTCTCTACGCCGGGATAGTAGTGGGCCTCGCCCCCATAAGCTTCCCCGTGGTCCAGGTGAGGGTGGCGGACGCCCTCCTGCCCCTCTCCATGCTGTTCGGGAGGCCGGCCATCATAGGCTTCACCCTCGGCTGCTTCGTGGCGAACTTCTTCTTCGGCTTCGTGTTCCCCTTCAACCTCCTCGACTCGACCCTCGGGGCCCTTGCGAACTTCCTCGCCTGCACGATAGCGTGGCGGAAGGCCAGGGAGGCCGGTGGGCTCGAGGGGCGGGAGGCCTTCAAGGTCATGCTCATCATGATGGGCGTGATAACCCTCATAGTCGGTACCTACGTGCCCCTGATATTCGTTGCCATGGGGGCGCCGGAGTACGTGCCCGTCATACCCCTCGGCCCGATACCCCCCCTCGTCGCCCTAATCCTGAGCGGCTGGGGATGGATAGGCCTCGGGACGTTCCTCGCCGTGTGCGTGATGGGCTACCTGCTTTTCTCGGCCGTGAGGAAATTGTGGAAGAAGGCGGGCTTCAGGGGCGCTCTAAGTACTCCTCCAATTCCCAGCTCGTGATGCCCGAGGGGGGCTCCGTATCCCCCGACTCCTCCAAGAACCTCAGGTAGGCCTTCCACTCCTCCTCCTTGAGGGCCAGATAGCGCTCGGCGAGCCTGGGGCCGAGGGCCTCCTTGATTATGCCGTCCTTCCTCGCCGCCTCCACCGCCTCGCCCAGGGAGGCCGGGAGCCTCTCAATCCCGAGGCGCTCGAGCTCCTCATCCCCCAGCTCATAGACGTTCTTCTCTACGGGCCCAGGGGCCTCGAGGCCCTCTTCTATCCCCTTCAGACCGGCGGCCAGAAGGCCGACGAGGGCCAGGTAGGGATTGCAGGCCGGGTCGGGGCTCCTCACCTCTATGCGCAGCCGCCCCCTCGCCGCATCGTGCTCCGGGACCCTCACCATGGCGGAGCGATTGCCCATCCCCCAGCACACGTAGATGGGCGCCTCAAACCTCGGCACGAGCCTCCTGTAGCTGTTCACGGTCGAGGAGAGCAGGACGGACAGGCCCCTCGCATGGGCGAGGATACCGGCCAAGAAGGCCTGCCCCTCCTCCGAGAAGACGCGTTTTCCATCGCCCTTCCTCCCCCCAGGGCCCGTAACGTTCTTACCATCCCTCCAGAGGCTCAGGTGGATGTGCATCCCGTTGCCAGGCTTGTCTATGAAAGGCTTTGGCATGAAGGTGGCCAGTAGGCCTCTCTTCCAGGCCCAGCGCCTCGCAGCCCACTTAAAAATGACTATCTTGTCCGCCAGCCCCTTCGGGTCTGCTCTCTCGAGCGTTACCTCGTATTGGCCTGGCCCCACCTCGTGGTGGAAGAAGACAATCCCGAGGCCCGAGGCCTCCAGGGCCTCCACGAGGCCGAAGATTAGGCCTGGCCCGGGACCGGGGAAGATGGGCTCCATGTAGCGCCAGGGGTCGGCGAGGCCGGGGTTTGAGCGCCTGTCGAGGAGGTAGAACTCCATCTCGGTCCCAGACACCACGTCGAGGCCGGCTTCCCCGAGCCTCCCCACCGCCCTCTCGAGGGCGTATCTTGGGTCAAGCTCGTAGCGCTCGCCGGCCTTATATATATCGCACACGAGGAGGACGTGCCCATCGAGCTCGAGCTTCGTGGCCGGGTCCGGCATGGCCAATAGGTCCGAGTCTTCCACGTCGCAGAAGTAACAGGATGAGCCATCGAAGCCATAGCCATTCCTGATGAGCTCCTCCAGCTTCCGCTTGGGAAAGGCCTTGCACCTCAGGCCCCCGTGCGGCTCCGTGAAGAGCGGTATCACCATGCCCTGCTCGGGCATCACGCTTCTCACGTCGGGCTTAGCACGGTTATAAAGCTTTTGGCGGCAAACTCTAACAAACGTTCAAGAGGTTACCTGAACGCTTATACGTGCGTCCGAAAGCATGGAGGTGGCGAAGGGTGCTCGAGGTGGAACTCGACGAGCTCGACAGGCGTATCCTGTCCATGCTCGTACACGACGGGCGCCTCTCGTGCAGGGAGATGGCGAGGGCCCTGGGCGTCTCCACGGGCACTATCTCGAAGCGCCTGAAGAAGCTGGAGGGCTCCGGGCTCCTGAAGGGCTACACGGTCGTCCTCGACCACGAGAAGCTCGGCTACGAGATAACCGCCATCACGGCCATAACGGTCTCGGGCGGGAGGCTCCTGGAGGTCGAGCAGAAGATAGCGAAGATGCCGGGCGTGTGCGCCGTCTACGACGTAACGGGGCCCGTGGACGTGATAGTCATAGCGAAGTTCAAGAGCAGGCAAGAGCTCAGCCGCTTCACGAAGTCGCTCCTCGCCATGCCAAACGTGGAGCGCACCTGCACCTACGTGGTCCTCACGACCGTGAAGGAGGACTTCAGGCTCATCTAATCCCCCGTCCCAAATCGCTCGCTGAGCCAGAGGACGTGGCCCTCGGGCGTAATCGTTAAACCAGAGGTGCGGGCGGCCTCGGGCGTCGGCTCGTGGAGAGCCGTGAGGGCTTTTATGCCCAGCCGTCCCCATTTCTCAGGGAGCGCCCTTTGGTGCTGGCGGGCAAGGTGTTCGTGGTGGCCGAGCCCACGAGCTTGGCCGAGCTTAAGGAGACCTTAGCTGGCTTTAAGCTCGAGGAGGAGCGGGAGGAAGATGGCCAGGTATTCACGCTCATCCGGGAGGTCAGGGATTTGGCGGAGCGGGAGGGCGCCCTACTGGGCGTCTATGCCGAGGACTTCCTGACGAGGCTCTTCCACAGGGGGAAGCCCGTCCTCGTGCCAAGAACCATGGAGGCCCTCTTCTGCTTTGCCGAGCACGAAAGGCGCCTATTTCTCATCGTCCTCGAGAAGAAGAGGAGGGCTAATCTCGTGGCCAACAGGCTCAGCGAGGCCGTATTCGGCCGCATAGGGGCGATAGTGGAGGCCAGGATACCGCCCGAGGCCCTCGAGGAATTCCACAAGCGCAACCCGGAGGAGACGAAGGTCATATTCTTCGACAACGTTGATATCCCGAACGTGAACAAGCTTGCCCTCTACGGGCCAGACCTCGTGAATACGGAGCTCTTCGAGCAGTACAAGGCCCACGGCGATATATGGTACGTCGTCTCCAAGGCGAGCGGCTACGATTACGTCGTGGGCATAACCCGTGATGCCTCCGTAACGATATTCAACATGGACGATAGGCTCAGATACCTCGATTACGTCCTGAGGGAAGTGCTCCCCATGATAGCCTAAGCGCCCTCCTCCGCCTCCCGGACGAGGCCGGCTTCTTCCGCATACCTCCTGACGCCATCCCAGCCCTCCCGGGCCTTTATGACCACTATCCTGAAGGCGTGCTCATGCGAGAGCTTGGGCGGCGGCTCCGAGCCGGTGGCCTCCCGGAGCAGGAAGCGGGCGGCCCTCAGGACCTCGCCGTTCAGCCTTGAGTCCGCCAAGTCGGCTATGTGGACGATGAGCGCCTCCAAGGTCCTGGGCGATATGGGGCCGTGCTCGGCGTGATGGGCCGCCACGGCGTGGATGACGTCGAGGGGGAAATCTCTCCGCACGAGTTCCGCCACGATGAGGGAGACGTGGTCGAGGCGCTCGCCGAGGGGGGAGAACGTATATGTCCCGTCCTCGCGCTCGGCGTAACACGGCGCCTTCATCACGTCGTGCAGGATGGAGGCCGCTATCACGATGTCCCGGTCCACCTCCCCACCGTAAACCTGCTCGACGAGGTCGCAGAGGGAGAGGGCGAGCCTCACGGTCGCTACGGTGTGCTGGAGGAGCCCGCCCGGGTAGGCGTGGTGGTGGGAGCGCCCCCCCGGGCTCTCCTCGAGCGGGATGGGCTCGCCCGTGAGGGAGACCTTGCGCTCCTCCAAGAAGGCCCTCACCTTCTCCCTGAGCCCCTCGTCCTCTATCATCTCCACGAAGCGCATGAGCTCGCCCAGGTTCATGAGCTCGGCCCATCCCCACGCCCGGGAGGCGTGTAATAAACTATCGTCTCCTCCGGCAGTAGGCTCCAAGAGGGCATGCCCCGCATCTGCGCTTCTTGCAGTACTCGAGGTAGAGCCTGACGAGTGATGCCTCGAACTCCGGGACCTCCTCGCTCAAGCCGAGGCCCTCGGCTACCTCGAGCGCCATCTTCGATGGCTTAGGCCTGGCCCTGGGCCATATCCCCCTCAGCTCCCTGAGGAAGATGTTTACTGCGACCGGGCCAACGCCCCTGAAGGCCTTAAGGCGTTCCTCGAGCTCCTCCGGGCTGGCCGAGCGCTCGTGTACCTCGTCTATGCTTCCCCCGTACTCCTCCAAGAGCTTCTTGGCCGCCTCGAGGATGTTCGTGGCAGTTGAGAAATCGTACCTGACATAGCCGCCGGCGTCTAAGGCCTCCACAAGCGCATCCCAGCCAGCCTCCACTATGCGCTCGGGCGTGTCGAGACCCCGCTCCAAGAGGCATCTGAAAGCCTTCTTCGCTATATCAGCCGATATGCGTTTTGCGAAGAGCATGGAAGCCAGGAACCATCTGAACCTATCCTCTGGGCGTCTCAAATCGAGACCGAGCTCGGCGGAGTAGCTCTTCAGCTTCCCGAGCTCCTCCCTCAGGCCCAATTCACGTCCCTCTGACCGCCTCATAGCTCGGCCTTCTCGCCGTAGGCGTCCGAGTAGACGAACTCCGATAGCTCCTTCCTCCCTGGGGCCTTAGGCTCCTCGGCTGGCCTCCCGAGGGGCATGAGGACGACCAGCTCCACGTCCTCCGGCAGGCCGAGCAGCTCGGAGGCCCTCCCGTGGT
>CAYUYX010000059.1:6120-7418 GCA_964449495.1 uncultured Candidatus Bathyarchaeia archaeon | reverse complement strand
CCTCCACCTTCCCAGGCGGCGGCATCGAGGCGGTCGTGATATCGGGCATCATAGCCGCCAACGACATCTCGGGCTGGCCGAGCACGAGGAAGGCCGATTCAGAGCGTTGAGGCCCGAGCCGCAAGCCCGCATATGAGGTCGGACTAAAGCCCGCCTGGCACTGCATCGCTTAACGGGGCTCGGGGTGAAGGTTCGACGGAACCCCCAGCGATAACCTTTATATGTTCTCGTCTTGGCCGGGGATGTGGATGAGGGATGTCCTCCGATGGGCTATCCGCCGTTGTAATCGATGGCGAATCGCTCTCCATAGAGCTCGTGGTCGATGTGGCGAGGAACTTCCGGCGGGTCGTCGTCGCTGATGAAGCGCTCGAGAGGGTCAGGGCGGGCAGGGCCATCCTCGAGGAGAAGGTCGTCGGGGCGCGCGTCAGGTGCTATGGCGTTACCACAGGCTTCGGCCCCCTCGGGAGGGTCTTCATAGGTCCCGAGGACGCGAGGAGGCTCCAGGAGAACCTGGTGTTGAGCCACTCCTGCGCCGTGGGAGACCCCCTCCCCGCCGATGTCGTGAGGGCCATCATGCTCGTGAGGGCCAACACGCTGGCCCGGGGCAGGTCCGGCGTGCGGCCCGAGCTCGTGATGAAGCTCGTGGAGCTATTGAACAAGAGGGTTCACCCCCTCATCCCGTCGAGGGGCTCCGTCGGGGCGAGCGGTGATTTGGCCCTCCTGGCCCACCTGGCGTTGGTCGTCATGGGGAGGCCCGAGGGGAGAGCGGAGGTGGGTGGCGAGGTCTTGAGCGGGGACGAGGCCTTGAGGAAGGCCGGGGTGAGCCCGCTCGACCCGCCCATCGATTACAAGGAGGGGCTGGCCCTCACGAACGGGACCTCCGCCATGACGGCTGTCGCAGCCCTATGTGCTCATGATGCGGAGCGCCTCGTCAAGGTAGCTGATGTATGCCTCGCCATGACCCTGGAGGCGATAGGCGGTTTCGACGAGCCCTTCGATGCGGAATACCTGGGGCAGAGGCGGGCTTTCCCGCTCAGCGATGGGCAGGAGGCCTGTGCCGAGAATGTCAGGAAGATGGTAGAGGGCAGTGGGCTCCTCCACGACCCAGGGGTCAGGCGAGCACATGACCCGTACTCCGTGAGGTGCGCTCCTCAGGTACATGGGGCCGTCAGGGAGGGCCTGACCTTCGCCAGGAAAATCATCGAGGCAGAGCTGAACTCGACGGACGACAACCCGCTCTTCTTCGAGGAAGAGCCCTTCTGCCGTAGCGGGGGGAACTTCCACGGCCAGCCCGTAGC
>CAYUYX010000059.1:0-6110 GCA_964449495.1 uncultured Candidatus Bathyarchaeia archaeon | reverse complement strand
GCCATGACGACCTTAGGGAACATCTCCGAGCGGCGGATAGCGCTCCTCGTAACAAGGGGATTGAACGAGCTCCTCCCCGGCTTCCTCGTCCATCCGGACGCAAGGGAGGGACTCAACAGCGGCTTCATGATTCCCCAGTACGTGGCGGCCTCTCTGGCGTCCGAGAACAAGGTCCTCGCCCACCCCGCCAGCGTGGACACCGTGCCCACGGCGGCTAACTTCGAGGACTTCGTGAGCATGGGGATGACGGCGGCTCTGAAGGCCCGCGATATCATAAGGAACGTGGAGCTTATCCTCGCAATAGAGCTCCTATGCGCATTTCAGGCCCTGAGCCTCAGGGGGCCCGATAAGGCGGGCAGGGGCACTAAAGCCGCTCACGAGTTCCTCCTCGCATCCGGCATAAGGGAGGTAAGGGAGGACAAGCCCCTCCACGGCTACATAGAGAAGACGGCCGAGCTCATAAGGACGGGCAGCCTGCTGGAGGCCGTGGAGAGGGCGGTCGGGGCGTTGAGATAACGCTTCTCACTCGTAGGGCTCGATGTCGATGCATATCCCGGCCGCCACCGTGATGGAGCCCCTCTTCCTGCCCGCCCCAGCCCTCAGTGCGAATCTGCCGAGCGACGGGAACTCCCCGTAGCGCTCTATCACGAGCCCCCTTTGCTTGGGCACCAGGGGCTCTAAGAGGACATCCCCTATCTCCCCCTTGGCCAGGAAATCGGGCTCTTCCTCCAGCACGTCCTCCGTCCTCGGGTCCAACTTCCTAATTATGGCCTTCACCCTGCAGGGCGCCCTAGCCTGGTGGCAGTGGACGACGGGGCAGAAGCCCGGCCAGAGCCCTCTTTGGCCCAGAACCCTCACCCTCCCGATGAAGCTCCTCGCGGCCTTAGGGGGCATCTCGGGATGGCTTATGATGAAGCCCTTCTTGATGTGGTACCTGGCCACGCCCCTTATCCTGACGCCCACATCGTCGCCCGGGTAAGCCCTCTCTATCCTCCTGCCCCACGCCTCCATGGACATGACCTTCCCGGTGGCGCCAGCCGGGACCACCACGATGGTATCGCCTCTGCTAATCACGCCCGTTTCCACGACGCCGACCGCTATGTTGCCCCCCTGGAAGTGCCTGTGTATCGGGAGCCTGAGGGGCTTGTCCACGGGCCTCGGCGGCTCCCTCAGCCCCCCGAGAGCCTCGTAGAGAGTGGGGCCGGAGTACCAGGGCATGCGCTCGCTACGCTCAACTACGTTATCGCCCCTAAGGGCCGAGATGGGGATGAAGGGCACGCCCTCGACATCTCCGTAGCCCACGCTCTTCACCAGCGCCAGCAGGCCCGCCCTCACCAGCTCGTAAACCCCCATGTCGTAGCCCACGAGGTCCATCTTGTTGACGGCCATGACGAGCTGCTCGATGCCGAATGCGGAGGCGAGGATGAGGTGTTCCCTCAGCTCTGCGAGCTGCTCGAGCCCCCTGGCCGCCACGTCGTGGGCGTCTACCACTATGACGGCCGCATCCGCCTGGGCTATGCCCGTTATCGTATTGTTTATCCACTCGCCCATGCCGGGCACATCTATAATCCTGATGGCGTTCCTCCCCATCTCCACGGGCTCCCAGGAGGCCACCTCTATGGTGTGGCCCCTCCTCCTCTCCTCAAGCTGACAATCTATGATGTAGGCCAAGTAGTAGCTCTCGTCCTTCACCTGCGAGGCCAGGCTCCTGAGCTTCGCTATGGTCGATTCCCCTACCCTGCCCAGGTCGTAGAGGAGCCTGCCTATGAGCGTGGATTTCCCGTGGTCCACATCGCCCAGGAAGACCAGGTTAATCAGCGGCTTAACGCGCATCGCCATCCCCTGCGCCACGGGCGCTCATTATGATTTCCGCAGCCCTCCCTACGGGTAGCTCGAGCTGCTCCCTCGTCCTCATGTCCCTCAAGGCCACGGTCTTGCGCTCGGCTTCCCCGGGCCCTATGATGATGGCGAATGGGATGCCGAGCTTGTCCACGTTGGATAGCTCCCTGCCCAGCCTCCTCCTCTGGAGGCCTACCTCCACCCTCAACCCCCTTGACCTGAGCTCCCTGGCCACCCTTATGGCGTAGGGAAGGACGTCCGGGGAAAGCGGTATCACGTAGGCATCTGCCCTGCTCGGGGATGGCAGCTTGACCCCGCTCCTCTCCAGGGCCAGGATGAGCCTATCGAAGCCGAAGGCGAAGCCCGTTGCCGGTAAACTCGGCCCACCGAACTCTTCCACGAGCTTATCGTACCTTCCCCCACCGCAAATCTGCTTCTGCGCCCCTAAGAGGGGGCAATCTATCTCGAAGACCATGCCGGTGTAGTACTCCAGGCCCCTCGCTATGCTGAGGTCGACCGTGTAGCGCTCTATGCCGTACCAGGATAGGGCATCGAGGACCTCCTCAAAGGCATCTAACGCCCTCCCGGCCTTCTCCGAGCCCCCGAAGAGCTCCCTGGCCCTCGGCAGCACGTCATCCCTCGGCCCAACGAGCTCCATCATGGATATGAGCGTGTCGACCACCTCGGGCGGCATCTTGAACGCCTCCTCGCCTTCTCCCCGCTCGTATGGGACGCCGTAGTACACCCACCTGAGCTTCTGGGCCTCTATCATCTTCTCGATGGCCTTCTCTATGAAGTCCACCAGCTCGCCTACCTCGCCAGCATCGTGGAGCTCATCTAATCGGTATATCCTCGCATCCACCTCGACACGCTCTAATGCCTCCCTCGGTATGGGGCTCCCCCCGACCTCAGCTCTCCTGGCCTCCTCCTCGACCCAGAGCCTGAGCTCATCGCATCTCCTCCTCAGGTCGATTAAATCGTCTTTCGTGAGCTTCTCCCCCTCCAGCAATCGGCGCTTGTACATCCTGAGCTTATCCACCGAGCTGCTGAGCACGTCCAGAGGGCCTATTATGCGGTTCTGCACCTCCTCCGGTACGCGATTATCGTTCAAGAAGCCCCTCAGCACCTCCAGGTCGCCTATCCTGAGCTCGTAGTCCCTCAAGCCGAGTTCCTCCAGGACCTCGACGGCCACGGCTATTACCTCAGCATCGGCCTCCGGGTAAGGCGAGCCCATCAGCTCTATGCCGGCCTGCCAGAACTCCCTGTAACGGCCCGCCTGCGGCTCCTCGTACCGGTAACACCGCCCTATGTAGTAGAACCTGAGGGGCCTCACGGATAGGTCGATTTCCCCCGTGGCAATCATGCGGCACAAGGCCGCCGTCAGCTCCGGCCTAAGCACCATCTCCCCCTCATCTATGGTGAAGACGAACATCTTGCTCCTTATCTCCTCGCCTGAGCGCAGGGCGAAGAGCTCGAAGGTCTCGAATATCGGCGTCTCTATCCTCTGGAAGCCGTAGCTCTCGAAGACCCGTCTTATGACCGCCTCAACGTAATCCCTCTTCGTCATCTCCTTCGGCAGAAAATCCCTCGTCCCCCTCGGCCGCCTAATCTGCACTTCCCCCAAATATATCGCCCCCTGGCTTAGAGCTCATGGACGTGGGCCATTCAATCGTGAAGGAGAACACCTCTCTCCAACCGGCCCACCGCCGGTGGGGTGAAGGCTGATTTATTTAAGCTTATCGTCCTCGTGGAAATTCGGGCTCCAAAATGGGACCCCGGCGCAGGGGAACGCCTCTCGGCGCCGTTAAAGCGCCACCTGCATGTGGGGGAGAACGTACCTCGCCTCACCCTGAGCCTATCGCCCCTGATGGTAAAAATACGAAACCTGGTCCCCCATACCTCCCTCGCCTTTGTCCCGCCCTGGCCGGCTCTCCACGGCTCTAAATCGGCTTCTCCGGTAGGACCGCCCAGGCGAACATCATGGTGAGCACGACGGCCAGCACTATCGCTATGGAGCCGAGGCCGTAGCCCTGTGGGCCCAACAGCATCCACATGCAGGCGAAGAAGCCCGCCGAGAGAACGCCCACCACGAGGTAGGAGCGCCAATCCCGCTCGTAGAACACGTAGGTCTCACAGAGGTGGTGGAAGAGTTCCATGCCCATTATCTCCATGAACATCACGTAGAGCGCTATGGCTACCGGGTCCCTCGTGGGCTGGATGTGGGTGGCCAGCCAGTAAACGGCGGAGGCGAGGGCGGCCCCGAAGAGGCCGAAGGAGAGAGCGGTCGCCACCCGATTCCCGAGCTTTATGATGACGGGGTACAGGATGGCGATGTACATGATGGACGTGGTGATTATGGTCTCGAGCTCGTTGAAGGGGGGCCACAGGCGGCTGAACCCCTCGTATATGGCCCACACGCCGACGATGCTCAGTATCAGCATGAGGCCGACCTGGGTAGCGGGCCTGAAGCGGTAGCCCTGCCCTATCCGCGCTACAATCTCCTCCTCCGCCATGCTCGTCCACCTCCTCAGCCCGCCACCACCGGCATGCCCCTTGACCTCCAGTAGAAGAGCGTCCTTGCGTGCCTCTTGCGCCAGCCCAAGGAGCCGAGCTGGACGCTCCTTATCACGTAGAAGAGCTCCCTCGGGAAGGGCATGTTCCTGAACACCTCCACGTCCTTCTTACCCCTTATCTCATATTCTACCTTGACGTCCCCGAGGGGGACGCTCCTGAAGTAATTGATAATCTTCTGGAGGAGCGATATGTCGAGGTCGACGTTGCGTATCCAGCCACGCCTTATGTTGCCCGATAGCTCGTCGGCCAGGGACTTATCGAAGCTTATGCCGCTCTTCTCGCCGACTATCACGCTGTACCTCTCCCTCGCCAGGGCCTTTATGATGTTGTCTATGAAGTCCACGAAGATTACGCCCATGCCGAGGAGGAACAGCAGGAAGGGGACGAGCAGGTGCTCATCCCTCCTCGGCAGTATCTTTATGGCCCAATCGGCTAAGGCCGGGGAGGGCCACCCCGTCATGTAGCTGACGTACGTGAGCACGACGAAGACTATGTCGATGGCCACGACGAGGTAGACGAGGAGCAGGTAGAGCCTCGGCAGATAGGGGTTCTGGTAAGCGCCGTAGAGTATGTTATCGTCCTTGGTGATTCTCACCGCCCTCTCGTAGTCCCTCTCCGTCAGGAAGACCAGGGGGTCCCTTATCCTGTACCAACCCCCGTCCTGCTTGGCGACGGTGCCCGCTCTCTCGAGCTTCTTCAGCGCCCTCCTGACGGCGTCCCTATCGAGGCCCGTGGTCCGCTCTATATCGCTCACGCTGAACCTGCGCTCATCGAGGAAATTGGCCACGATGGCATCGATAACCTTCTTGACGGCCGGGTCCACGCTCTCCAACTTCCACCCGATGGCGAAGAAGGCCCCGAAACCCCCCGCGATGGCCGCTATAAGAGCCGCCATCCCAAGGTCCATCTCTCTTCCCCCTTAAGAGGTCGCCCGGCCCCCTTATAAGCTACTCGCACATCTCAGCCCGGGAGAAGCTCGAGGATAAGCTCCCTGTACCTCGGGTTGACCTCGTAAAAGCCCACGAGCCGACCCCCAACCCTCCTGCGGCTTATGGCGAAGAGGTGCTCCTTCCCCAGCCGGTTGACCCGTATGTTTATCCCCGCCACGATGCCCGCAAGGTCCTTGGCCCCGTAACCCGGGTTCCCGAGCCTGTCCCTCAGGGCCTCGAGGAGCTCGTCCCTCGATATCTCCCCGTGCTCGGCCAATATCCTTAAGAACGCCTTCTGCGCCTCGTTACGCTCCCTCAGGAAGGTCTCGAGCTCCTCCCTCGTCCAGGGCCCCTCACCAACACTCCTACGGGCGCCGACCCTCTCGAAATCCACGTACTTAGCCATGAACCTTATGCTCTCCGCCAGCTTCACGAAATCCCCCATGGGTATCTCCATCTTGAGAGGCCACTCTACCCCGCACACCTCCAGCCTGACGACCCTGTCCCCCCTTATAGTCGGGTTTATCTCGACCTCCGCCCCCATCCCCACGCAGATAAGGCTCCGAGCTAATTAAGCTATCTGCGCAACCAACGAAAAAGTTTAAACCCCCTCCTAGCCCGCTCTAAGCTGGGGCGCCGAGGTAGCTCAGGTGGTTAGAGCGCCGGACTCATAAGGGGCCACGTCCCACGGCTCCTCCCGGGGAAATCCGGAGGTCGCGGGTTCGAAGCCCGCCCTCGGCACCAGAAAGGGGTTCAATGCCCTTACCC
>CAYUYX010000058.1:6449-7446 GCA_964449495.1 uncultured Candidatus Bathyarchaeia archaeon | reverse complement strand
GGTCAAGTCCTCGGCGGGCGGTGGCGCGGGCGGGGGCGGAGGAGGGCCTGGCATGGCCATTGACACGGGCATTTTAATGGCCGTGGCCATCCCCGTGGCGGCCGCGGCCGTTATAGGGGCCTTGATAAAGCTCAGGAGGTGAGGGGGCCTGAGCAGGGCCTACGCCATCGCAGCCATTATTTTGATAGTCATAACGGCCCTGATGGTCATAGACGCCCTTCAGGCAAGCCCCCTCGGGCCCGGGGGAGAAGCCGGCGGGGAGAAGGCCCCGGATTTCACGCTCAAGGACATCTACGGGAACAGATTCTCCCTGAGCGACTTCCGGGGGAAGGTGGTCATCCTCGATTTCTTCGCCACGTACTGCGAGCCGTGTAAGACGGAGGTAGAAGAGCTGAGGCGCCTCAAGAGCCGGTTCGGCGCCCAGGTGGTTATAATCTCCATAAGCGTTTACCCGGGCGACACGGACGAGGAGCTCAGGGCATTCGCCGAGCAGCACGGGATGGATTGGATTGTGGCGAGGGATACCGCCAACGTGGCGGAGGCCTACGATGTGAAGTACCTCCCGACGCTCGTCGTCATAGACAAGGAGGGCTTCATAAGGCACAGGCACGTAGGCTTGACCTCCTACGAGGTATTGGAGGGCGAGGTGATGGGGCTCCTTGGGTCCTAAGGCCAGGAGAACGGTGAGGCTCGTGCTGCTCATATCCTTCGCCCTGATGGCCTTCCTCGGGGCAGGGGATTACGCCCTCCTCAGGGCCCTCGTCCACTTCTTATGTCCTTCCTGCGTGGGGATAGCTTGAGGCTCCGCTCGAGACGTCGGCTTGCCCAGATAGCGGCTTTCGCCGCCTGTAACGTGGGCTTCACGGCCGCTACAGAGACGGGGCTCGTCGTGCCATTCATGTACTGCCACGGCTGCCCCCTGGCCTCCTTCGCCTGCCCGATAGGGGCTCTCCAGCACTTCCTCGGCAAGCACACGGCCCCCCTCCTCGTCATAGGC
>CAYUYX010000058.1:0-6439 GCA_964449495.1 uncultured Candidatus Bathyarchaeia archaeon | reverse complement strand
GTCATAGGCTTGCTCGGCCTATCGTTCGTGGTGCTCGGACGTGGGGCATGTGGATGGCTGTGCCCGTTCGGGGCCATCCAAGACCTGTTAAGGGCTCTCGCACAGGGGAAGGGGCCCCCGGGCGCCAGGCTCGGGGATAAGCCATGCCGGGAAAGCGCTCTCCTGAGCGCCGATAGAGTGGCGAGGAAAGCGAAGTTCCTCGTCCTGGCGGCGACGGCAGTATCGTCCTTCGTCCTCCTCGGCCCAACCTTCTGCTGGTTCTGCCCCATCGGGGCCCTCTTCGCCGGGATACCCTACAAGCTCACGCACCCGGGCACCAGGCTCGGCCTACCGCTCTACGTACACCTCTCCATCCTGGCCGCAGTCCTAATCGCGGCCCTCCTCATCCCGAGGGCCTGGTGCCGGTACATCTGCCCCCTCGGCGCCATAGCGGGCCTCTTCAACAGGATATCCATCGTCCGGGTCGAGTTCGACGAGGGGCGCTGTACCGCGTGTGGGGCCTGCCTGAGGGCCTGCCCCATGGGGCTCAGGTCCCTGAGCGACGTGGGGAAGAGCGCGGAATGCCTGCTCTGCGGCCGCTGCGTAGAGGCCTGCCCTTCCGGCGCCCTGAGGATGGGGGTGAGCCTGGGCTAAGCCCTTATCAGCCCATGCCCTCTTTTATGCGGGGACGGACTTTGGCGGAGGAAGCCGGTTACTCCGGGCCTATCCTCGAGGCCCTGAGGGCCATCGGCGCATCCGTAGGCGATAGGATACGGGTGAGGAAGCGGGGCCTCACCATCGAGGGCCTCCTCATGCCGAGGCCCGCCCTCGGCGACCCCGGCTGCCTCGTCATAAAGCTCGACAGCGGCTACAACGTGGGCATCCGCTTCGAGGAGGGGACGGCCATAGAGAGGCTGGAGGCGGGAAAGCTCCCCGGCTTCGCCAGAACCCATCGACGGCCCATCGAGAGGCCCGGCCTGCCCGAGGTGGCCCTCGTCAGCACCGGCGGGACCATAGCGAGCAGGGTCGAGTACCGGACGGGCGCCGTGAGGCCAGCCCTGGAGGCGGAGGACCTGTACGCCCTCTTCCCCGGGCTCTCGGACATAGCGCTCGTGAGGGCGGAGGTCCTCTACTCCCTGCTCAGCGAGGACATGAGGCCCGAGAACTGGACGGGCATGGCGGAGAAGGTGGCGGAGCACGTGCGCACGGGCGTTGATGGCGTCGTCGTGGCCCACGGGACGGATACGATGGCTTACTCGGCCGCCGCCCTCTCCTTCGCCCTCAGGGGGCTCCCCGTCCCCGTCGTGCTCGTGGGGGCCCAGCGCTCGTCGGATAGGCCGAGCTCGGATGCGGCTCTGAACCTCCTGGGCGCCTTCGTGGCCGCCTCAAAGGGGCCCTTCGCCGAGGTGGTCGTGGCCATGCACGAGACGATGGATGACGAGGCTGTGGCCATCCACAGGGGCACGAGGGTCCGCAAGTGCCACACGAGCCGGAGGGACGCCTTCCGGTCCGTGAACGCCCCCCAGCTCGCCAGGGTGGTGGGCCAGGATGTCCAGATGCTCACGGACGATTACGAGAGGCGCAGGGAGGACCGAGAGCTCGAAGTTCTGGCCCGCTTCGAGCCTAAGGTGGCCCTGATAAAGGCCTACCCGGGCTTGGACCCAGCCCTCATAGATTGGCTCGTGGAGGCGGGCTACAAGGGCATAGTGTTCGAGGGGACGGGCCTCGGCCACCTGGGCTTCTACTGCCTGGATGCCGTCAGGAGGGCCGCCCGGGCCGGCCTCGTCCTCTGCATGACATCTCAGTGCATCTGGGGGAGGGTGAACATGCGTGTCTACGAGCGGGGGAGGGACCTCCTCATGGCCGGCGTGGTCCCCCTGGCCGATATGCTGCCCGAGGTAGCGCTCGTGAAGCTCATGTGGGTCCTCGGCTCCCTCACGGACGACCCGGAGGAGGCCAAGGCCCTTATGACGAGGCCCTTCGCAAGGGAGATAAGCCCGGTCTCCCCCATAACAGCCCGGGCTCCATGAGGAGCGGGGGAGGGCGCCCCCGTGAGACCGCCCCGAGGAGCTGCTGGAGCCTGGCGTAGAGAAGATGCCAGGGGAATAGCTTAGATACGAGCATTAAGCTCATATCACAGCTATTAGCTATGTCGGAGGTCCCCACGCTCAAAAGGCCGAGGTGCTTCCAGCCCGCATCACGCCCGGGGAAATCGAGAAGGCGCGAGCCGGGACTTTAAAGCGCAACTAACATTTTGAGGCCATTCTTGAGGGAGGCTATTGGCGTCCACCATCACGGCCTCCTCTCGCTCAATCTCCCGACCACACCCCTCTTAATTTTCATATCCAATCTTTCTATATCTTCTTCGGTCAGCTCGCTCCGGCTCAACAGTATATCGGCGACCGCCAGGACTCTCAGCCTGGCCACGAGCTCTTCCTCCAACAGTCTCTCGGCTGCCCTACGCACGAGGGGGTCCCGCTCGATTAAGAGGGCCAGGTCCCCCGGCAGCTCTAACTCGACCTTGGCCTTGGCCACGCCCGACCACCCATGGAGGGGCTAAGGACGGCCAAGATATAAAGGGGCCGGTGATAGCTAATCGGCGGGGTAAGGCATGAGGAGGCTCAAGCTCCGTGTGGGCGGCCTGGAGCTCGAATACGAGTGCGAGCCAGAGGAGCTGCCGACCATAATATCGGGCGTGCTGGAGGCCGTAGGGCCAAGGCTGCTCCAGAATGGAGGAAGCGGTCGGGGGGCCGAAGACCCGCCTCAGGCGATAGAGGTCTACATACGGGAGTGGCCTTCATGTATCTCGGCATCGAGCACAGCTGGCCCCCTCAGAGTTAAGTTGGTATAAGCAGTGCTCTCTAAACTGATGCGGGGAGGTATTGACCTTCCTCCTATTGGTGTCCCGGCCGGGACTTGAACCCGGGACCCCCGGCTCGAAAGACTGAGATGCTTCCAGCTTACACTACTACTGGGCGGGGAGACGTGCCTCTCGCACCCGTGTCATGACCGCCATAAGGTCTTCACGATGCCCGAGCTGATGATCTCCCTATCCTTTGTTATCAGGGCCTCGGCCTTAGCTGCCCTGGCGGTAGCCACGATTATCCTATCGTGGAGCTCCCTGAGCCCTACGCCTTCAAGCTCCCTCAGCACGTCCTCGTCAAACGGGTAGAACGTGAAGCAAGGGAGCTCCTCAACCGACCTTAAGAGCTCGTGCCACTTATCCAGCCAGCCCTTACGCTCAAACAGGTAGAGGAGCTCGGCAGCAGCTATGGTGGGCAGGCATATTACCGCCTCGCCTTCCTCAGCTTCCTTAAAGGCCTGATTGGCTGCTGGTGGCAATTTGTCCAACAAATAGTGGAGGAAGGCTACGGCATCAGCCACGTAAATCCTCATCTGCCACCACCTCGAACAACGTCCTCCTGGCCTCGGCCAGTATGGCCTCGCACTCCTCGATGTCCACGCCTAAGTCCGTTAGAAGGCCCCTGAGGCTATCGCTCTTAACTGGTAGCGTCCTCACGAGTATCCCCTCCTCCACGGGCACCATGAGCACCTCATCGCCCTCCTTGATGCCATAGGCGTCCCTGAGGGCCTTCGGTATGACTACCTGGCCCTTGGAACTCACCCTGACACGGAACGGGATTGCCTCAGGCCCCATGTTCTTACCTATCGTTCTTACTAACTCTCACTTATATGTCTTACTTTGATGCCATTCAACCCTGACCTCTACCTCGCTGCCCGCGTGATGGGGACGACCATAGACGGCTTCAACGAGCTACGCATAAAAACCCGTGTCCCGTGGACCACCTGAGGGGCCCGGCAAAAGCCATAAAAGCTCTGGGCCGCCTAAGACTCGGGATGATGTGTGGCGACGGCGCTGAGCCGTTCTGGCCGTGAGGCTCGCTGACCTCGGCTGACCTCCCCTCGCCATCTTGGGGGCCGTAGAGCGCTCTACCCCTTTTTCTCCTCCTTCAGGCCGGGTATCTCGACCTCTATCCTGGCCCTCCCGACGTAAATGGGGCCGTCCCCCCTCCTCACGAAGGCCATGATGTCCCCCGGCCTGAGCCCGAGCGCCTCCATGACCTCCTTCGGGAGCGTTATCCTCCCCCGCTCATCAATCCTGACGGCCCAGGTCTTCTCCTCCACCGCCCACTCACCCACCTGGGTAGTGGGAAATAGGGTAATAAGGCTTTCCCTTACCCATATGGGTCATGGGCTTTTAGCCTCTCCCTGAGCCGCCACAGCGCCCTCGGCCCAAGCCATGTGGCCCAGATGCCCGTCAGAGCGGAGGCGATGAATTGGAGGGCGGAGAAGACGAGCTGAGGGGCGCCCTTGCCCAGGAGCATGGAGGCGACGAGGCCAAAGAAGCCCACCACCACGCACGCCGTTAGGACGAGCGCATCCCCGAGCGTCCTGATATCCCTGCGCTCCTCCTCGGCCATCATCGCCCCGAGGAACACGCCAGCCACGAGCCCTCCCACGTAGGTGGGAGGCGGCCCCCCGAAGCCCGGGGGCGTGAGGAGGGCGATGGCTACACCGATGAGGACGGGCAGGGGCGTGAGGTAGGCCTTGTCGATGCGCTCGGAGAGGGCGGGGAGCCTGGCCCAGGCCCTGGGCTCGATGAGCCAGGCCCATACGGCCAAGATGAGGAGGCCGAAGGCAAAGCCAGCCAGCACGTCCGTTGGCCAGTGGACGCCGAGGTATATCCGGCTTAGGCCGGAGAGCCCGGCCAGTAAAGCGCAGAGACCCGTTGTCCATTTCTTCCTGCTCTTCTCCGCCACGTAGCCGAAGTTGCCAGCTGCTTCCGATGCGTGGGTGCTCGGCATGGAGGGGCTCAGCTCCTCCTCGGCCACCGGCCTCCTGAGCTCTGGCCCCGGCCTCGGCCTCCCTATTGCGTGCTTCAGTGCGTACGTGCCGTAGAAGCTCGTGAGGAGCAGGACGGACAGGCCCACGCCGTAGCGCTTCCTCCCGGCGGCGAAGCAGATGAATATGGCGATGAGCCAGAAGAGGTCTCCCCCGCACTGCGTCAGGACGAGGAAGAAGGCATCTAAGAGGGGGCTCGCCGCGGATTGGAGCGCCCTTATGAGCTCTGCCTCCCAGCCCAAGCCGAGCCACCGCCCTGACGGCCCCCTCAGGTTTTATAGAGCTCCCCGCTCTCTCAGGCGGGTGCGTGGCATGCCCGTCAAGGAGTTCAATCTCCTCGTCTCCACGCCGAGGGGGATGGAGCACGACGCCTGCTCCGAGCTATGGTTCCTCCTGGGCGAGGTGGGCGACGAGAACGCCGAGGTCGAGACCACGCCGGTGAAGGGCCTGATATGGGCTAAGACGAGCCTCGACCCCTTCGAGGCCATCGAGCGCCTGAAGCAGCTCCTCTCCGAGAGGCCGGAGGAGTTCAGGGTCGTGAGGCGCATCATCCCCATAGAGAAGGTGGTGAGGACGGACATCGACGAGATAGCCAGGGCTGCGCAGGAGCTGGCATCGGCCAAGATAGCGCCGGGTGAGAAGTTCCGCATAACCGTCGAGAAGCGCCACACCGAGCTCGGGAGCATGGACATCATCAGGGCTGCGGCGGAGGGGATAGATAGGCCCGTGGACCTGAGGAACCCGGATAAGATAGTCCTCATAGAGGTGGTGGGCGCCCTCACCGGCATATCGGTCATAAGGCCGGATGACATAATAAGCGTGGCGAAGGCCAGGGGGCGTGCGGGGAGATGACGGACGGCATTTGGCTTTGCGTGGCCTGCGGCTACTCCATGATAACCCACATCAGCACTCCCCCTTCTAAATGCCCAAATTGCGGGGCGGAGTACGAGTACGTGAAGACCATAGAGGGCGCCCATATAGCCCACCCCATACCGGTCATGAGGCTCAAGGGGACGGACATCCTCGTGGTGGTGGGCCCCATAGCCTTCGCCGTGGGAGACCCCGAGGCCTTCAGGGAATACATCGAGATATGGGAGAGGCAAGAGCAGCTCGCCAAGAAGGCCAGAGGGGAAGGGTAATAAGGGCGCTTGGCGAACATGCCATCGGTGGTGGCTTGAGCTCCCGGGGGAAGTGCCCGAGATGCGGAGGAGATAGCGTCTCGCTCGGGGCCCCCGTGATAAAGGTAGGGAAGACGAGGGGGCTCAGGGTGGAAGTGCTCGTCTGCAAGGACTGCGGGCTCGTGTTCTACGAGAAGTACGAGGAATGAGGGGCCAATCCTCGTCAGCCCGTCTTCGGCCTATAGGCCTCTCCCCCGGCCTCATGTCCCCCCTCAAGGCCGGGTAGAGGACGTGGGCCCTGGGCCTGGATATCCAGCCGTTTTCCATATCCCGGTATCCGGGTTAGGGGGCAAGCTCTTAAGGCCCCTCGTGCGCCCCATGATAGGTGCTCCCATCATGCCGGGGCGTGGCGCCGACGGGCCCGAGGGGCTCGATGCCTTCTTCAAGGCCCGCTCCGTGGCCGTGATAGGGGCCTCCTC
>CAYUYX010000057.1:0-7610 GCA_964449495.1 uncultured Candidatus Bathyarchaeia archaeon | reverse complement strand
CGCCATGATGAGGCCGAAGACGGCGGTTGAGAGAGCCCACCATAGGGCCGCCGCGAGCGGGAAGACGGGGAGGATGGCGAAGTGGGTGGCGTGCCTGAGGCCGAAGAAGACGGCGGAGATGGCGGCGGCCCCCCACGGGCCAGCCCTATTCCTGAGCCCCCCGTAGAGGTATCCTCGGTAGAAGAGCTCTTCCCCTATTGGGGCCCATACGAGGACGAAGAGGGCGTAGATGTAGAACGCCTGCTCGACCGTTATCCCGAGCCTGAGGGAGGCGTGTGAGGCCAGCTCCTCGAGGGTTGCGCCCAGGTCGTAGTAGGGGTTGCCAAGCAGGCCCCCGGCGTTCAGGCAGACGGCGTACGCGAGGGAGAGGCCGAGGTCAACGGCGAGAGCGAGGATTATGAACGTGATGGCCCTCCTGAGGCCCCTGACGAGGACATCGCGGGCTTTCCCGAGCCGGTAGGAGCGGAGCCAGAGCGGGAGGGCTATGGCAAGGGCAGCGTAGATGGGGAAGAAGGGGGCCCAGGGGGAAAGCCAGCCCTCCACGAGCACGAGGAGGGTGAACACCACGCCGAAGCCGATTACCCAGCCCGGCCTCCTCAGGCGCTCCCCGAGCATCCCCGCGTGGGCCACAGCCGACCGCCGGTTCTTCTCTTCCGCCCACGCGCTTTTATCCCTTGAGATTCTACGTCGTGCTGGCTCCTCCGCTCACGAGGAGGGAAAAGGGCCCTGCGGGCTTTTTCACGTCCTCAGTACGCTATGGCCAACCTGAGCACGTTCACGGCATGGCGCCCGCATATCGGACAGGGCCCTACGGGCCTCGGCTCGATGTCCTCGGGCGTCCCGAGCACCCTCGCATCGACCTCCCCCTCCATCTGGCGCCCGCACTCATCGTCCCCGCACCAGGGAAGCTCCACCACGCCGCCACGCTCCTCGAGGAGCTCGCGGGCCTCTTCCGTGGTCGAAACGGCCTTGACGCGCTCTCTCATCCACGCCCACGCCCTCTCCCTGAGGGCGCCCGGGAGTTCGCCCAGGAGGCGCTCGACGGCCTCAACGGCCTCCCCCATCGGGGCGCTTGTCCTCTCGAGCGTATCACGCCTCACGAGCGTTACCTGGTTCTTCTCCACATCCCTCGGGCCTATCTCGACCCGCACGGGGACGCCGCGCCTCTCCCAATAGTAGAACTTCTCCCCCGGCGTTATATCCGGCCTCAAATCGACCTCAACCCTCAGGCCGGCCTTTCTTAGCTCTGAGCCAACCCGCTCTGCCGCTCTCCTGACGATTTCCTCGTAGCCCTTGTAGGGTATCGGGACGACAACGACCTGGACGGGCGCTACCCTGGGCGGGAGGACGAGGCCGTGGTCATCCCCGTGCACGGCCACGAGGGCTGCCACCACGCGGCCCGAGATGCCGTAGCAGGTCTGCCAGACGAACTCGTGGCTCCCGTCCGGGCGCTCGTAGGTTATCTCGAAGGCCCTTGCGAAGTTCTGGCCGAGGTTGTGGACGGTGGCTATCTGGAGCGTCCGGCCGTCCGGCATGATGGTCTCGAAGGCTATGGAGTAGATGGCCCCCGGGAACTTGTCCCACTCCGGGCGCCTCGATATGAGGTAGGGCACGCCCAGCTCGTCGAAGAAGCGCCTGTAGATGCTCACCGCCTCACGCACGTTCTGCTCGGCCTCCTCGGCCGTGGCGTGGCAGGTGTGGGCCTCCTTGAACGTGAGGACCTCCCTCATCCTTATGAGGGGCCTCGTGGCCTTCGTCTCATAGCGGAAGATGTTCACGACCTGGTAGAGCTTCATGGGCAGGTCAGCGTGAGAGCGTATCCAGAGCTTGAACATGGGGCCGAAGGCCGTCTCGCTCGTGGGCCTCAGGGCGAGCTTCAGGCCGAGGGGCTTGAGGCCGCCGTGCGTAACCCAGAAGCACTCCTCCTCGAAGCCCCTGATGTGCTCCGCCTCCTTGGCTATCATGTCCTCCGGTATGAGGGTCGGGAAGAGCACCTCCTGATGGCCCGTCTCGTCGAGGAGCTCCCGCATGATGTCGAGCACGAGCCTGCGGAGCTTGAAGCCGAAGGGGCGCCACACGCCACAGCCCTTCACGGGGTAGCGATAATCCATTATCTCCGCTTCATCCAACATGCGCCTGTACCAATCGCCGAAGGAACGGGACCACTCCTCCCGGCTCACTCCGCCGGTGGCAATAAGGACCACCGCACGGCCCGGCCTAACGGGCCTTAAAAGGATTGCGCTCACGAGCTCTGTTGGCCAACAGAATAGCGCCGCCTCGTCGGGGAGAGGGGGCGTGGCTAAAAGATTTTATAGATGATTTGAGCGGAGGAATAGGGAGATGGGCGCTAAGAGGCGCAGGAAAACCGTTACAAGCAGCTTCGGAACCAGTGGTCGTGAGGCGCATGATTCCACGCCCTTCTACTCGAGGAAGTTGTATAAGAACGCTGTCCTTCCTCGGCCCTCGCCAAAAGATATGGCAGAAAACCCCGTTCCTCCCGGCTTCTTGGATAAGATTATATTAGGCGATGCCCGAGATGTCCTCAAAGAGCTGCCCGATAACTGCGTCCACCTCGTGGTTACATCGCCACCCTATAACGTGGGTAAGGAGTACGATGAGGACCTGACGCTCGGCGAGTACCTGGATTTCATAGAGGAGGTCATGCGCGAGGTTTACCGTGTCTTGGTCTGGGGCGGCCGGGTGTGCTTTAACGTGGCCAACTTGGGCCGTAGGCCATACATAGCCCTCCACGCCTACCTCATAGAGCGCTTCGAGCGAATAGGCTTCCTGATGAGGGGGGAGATAATATGGGATAAGGGGGAGGCCGTGAGCGGCGCTTCAACGGCATGGGGAAGCTGGTGCTCGGCCACGAACCCCATACTCAGGGACCAGCACGAGTACATCGTGGTCTTGTCTAAGGGCTCCTTCAGGAGGGATAACCGCATGAGGCGTGAGAGCACCATAAGCCGCGATGAGTTCTTAGAATTCACCAGGAGCGTGTGGCGCTTCCCGCCCGAATCAGCTAAGCGCATCGGCCATCCAGCACCATTCCCAGAGGAGCTGCCTTATCGATGCATACAGCTCTACACCTTCGAGGGCGATGTCGTGTTAGACCCCTTCGTCGGGAGCGGGACTACGTGCGTAGTGGCCTTGAGGACCGGGCGCCACTTCATAGGCATAGATGTAAACGAGGAATACGTGAGAATGGCGAGGGAAAGGGTGCTACGTGAGCTTCTCCAGAAGAGAATAACCCAATATTCTGGGTAAATACCCGAGGAAGTCCTTCACGAGGCTGTACCATCTCCTGGAATACCCCCTTCTCGCCCTTCTCGTTTTCTATTCTCTCGCCTGTTCTTCCACAAAATTACCTTGAGGGCCTGGTCTTTGCGAGGGTGGAGATGGCCGAGGAGGCGAGTATGAGGGCCACGCCCGTGTATTGCCAGGGGCCAACGGCCTGCCCGAAGAACAGGAAGGCCCATAGGACGTGGAGTGCTGGGTCGAGGAGGAGCAGGAGGCCCTCCGCCAGAGGCGATATCTCGCCCGGCTCTACGGCGTTTAAGAAGGTATATGGCATGGCCGTGCTGATTATGGCGAATGATATCAACAAAGCCATCTGAGGAGGGGTTGGCACGGCCAAGGCCACCAGTCTCGGGTCCGGGAAGGCCAGGGAAAAGGGAACATAAATCAAAGATAACACGAGGAGGGCAAGCGCAAAGGTAAGGCATGTGGTCTGCCCTGGGCCGTAGCCTCGTTCTCTTGCCTCCCTCTTCACGGCCAGGTAAGCTGCGTAGAGGAAGCCAGAGAGGGCTCCCGAGACCAGACCAGGGCTGATTTCTAAGGCCAAGAGCTCCTCTGTAGTCAAGCCCGTAGCGAGGAAAGCTCCCGAGACGCCAAGCGCTATGGCGAGCCCGCTCAGCGGACCCGGCATCTCCCTCCCCCTCACGGCCGATATGATGGCTGTGAACACCGGCTGAGTATAGACGAGCGCCACCGCCACGGGTATCGGGAGGCCAAGGGCTATGGCGGATATGGCGGACAGCAAGAAGGAGGAGAAGATGAGGCCGAGGAGGGAGAAGAGGCCGATATCTTCTCTTCGCACTCTCCTCAGCCCAGCCCCCCTGAAGGCGATGAGCATCACGGGGAGGGCTATGGCCAACCTCGCCAAGACCTGCTCGAAGCTGGACACGCCGATGGCCTTTAAGGCCTGGGCGTGCACAAGTATGAAGCTCATGCAGAAGGCGGTCGCAATAAGGAGGACGTGGCTCCTCGTGATGCGTGGCAAGCCCGGGCCCCTCGCTCGATACGTGCCCTGGCTAAAAAGTTAGGCAGAAGCTGGTCTGGGGACGCCTACTTACGGCCCTCTTGCGTTAGCTATTTCTACGCCTGAGGGCGCTTGGCCCGTGCGGTGGTGCATGGGGCATGAAGGCCCTCTACGTGATATGCGATGGCATGGCGGATAGGCCCGTGCGCGAGCTCGGCATGAGGACGCCCCTCCAGGTCGCAGAGACGCCCAACATGGATAGGCTGGCCCGGGAGGGCGTAACGGGCATCGCGGACCCCGTGGCGCCCGGCATACCGCCCGGTAGCGACACGGCCAACATGGCCCTCCTCGGCTACGACCCCTACGAGCACTACACGGGCCGTGGCGGCCTGGAGGCGCTCGGCATCGGCTTAGAGCTCGGCCCGAGGGACGTGGCCTTCCGGTGCAATTTCGCAACCGTGGACGAGGGCGGCGTCGTCCTCGATAGGCGGGCTGGCCGGATAAGCACGGAGCACGCGAGAACGCTGGCGGAGGCCATAAGGGGGGCTCTCGAGGAGGCGGGGGCGGAGCTGGGCGTTGAGGCGGAGTTCGTCCCGACCGTCCAGCACAGGGCCGTCCTCGTGCTCAGGGGCGAGGGGCTCTCGAGGGCCGTATCCGACACGGACCCGAAGGAGAACGGTAAGCCCATGCGGGAGTGCGTGCCCCTCGTAAGAGGCGTTTGCAAAGCGGCCGGCATGGAGGTGCTCGATGTGCCCGGCGCGACGGGCTCCTACGACACGGACCTCCACGCCAAGTTCTCCCACGCCGTCAGGGCGCTCGAGGGGGGAGCGGATTTGGCGCTCGTCCACGTCAAGGCCACGGACGTAGCGAGCCACGACCATAAGGCGGGCATGAAGGTGAAGATGATAGAGCGCATAGACGAGGCGCTCGGGGAAGCCCTCTCGGAGCTCGATTTAAGCGAGGAAGCCTACGTCCTCCTGACGGCTGACCACACCACCTCGCTCAGGACGGGGAAGCACGAGGGGGACCCCGTTCCCGTCGTCCTCGCTGGCCCGGAGGTGCGGCCGGATGGCGTGGGAGCCTACGATGAGCTATCCTGCGCAGGAGGCGGCCTCTGCAGGCTGAGGGGAAAGGACCTAATGCCCGTGCTCATGAACCTCTTAGGAAAGGTCGAGAGGTTTGGGTTCTGATGGAGCGGCGGTCTCCCGCCTCTCGGATACCAGGACGGGCATGCTCCTCATCCGCAGCTCCTCGAGCGTCCGGTTCAGGATGATGACGTCCCCTATCTTCTTTATCACCGTCCACGGGATATCGAGCGTCATCTCCTTCACAACCTTCGTCTCCGTGCGCTTCGGTATGGGGATGCCGGCCCTCTCGGCCCAGGCGATTATGTGCTGCTCCGTTATATCCTCCGGCCTTACGCCGAGGTCCTTGCAGAGCCTCTCGTAGAACTTCTCCGGCTTCCTGAAGTGGGCCATTATCGTCTGCCAGAGGGCCTCCATGTCCACGACCTCCGTCTCCTTCACGGTCTCGACGGCAATCCTGAGGCCGAGGGGCTTCCCGATGAGGATGCGCTCGGCGTGGCCGATTATCTTCGCCTCGCTGTCGATGACAAGCATGCCCTTTATCTCCGCCGTCCCCTTGTAGGGCACGTAATCGAGTATCTCGACGCCCCGCCTCTCCGCCTCCACGGGCTCCTTCAGGACGATGCATTTCCCGAGGGACGTCTCGTTCATGCAATCCACTATCTCGAGGTCGATGGGCTCTTCCACGTCCTTCCTCGTCGTCTTCTTCACGGTCTTCGTCGGGATATCGAGGGCCAACATCCTTGCATAGTTCACGAGCTCGGCCTCCCCAACCGGGGTCTTGGAGGGGAGCTTGAGGTCCTTCCTTATACGGTTGTAGAGCTTCTTCTCGAGCTTCGGGCTGGCCTTCCCGAACAGGGCTAACATGAGCTCTTCCTTGAGCCTCTCCACGTCGACCACGCTCTGCTCCTCCTCTACCTCCTTGTAGAGCCTGAGCATGACCCTATCCGGCTTTATCTCGAAGGAGGCCACCCGCCCGCAGATGTACCCCTCGCTGTCCACCACGAGCGTATCGAGGAACCGCTCCTCCTCGATATAGCTCATGGCCCTCCCCCGCTACCGTTCACCTCCCCCTTTTAATGTTTATCCCCCCCGCAGGGAGGTCTCCGGAGGGCACGTGGGAGAAAAGGACGATTAACCTGCCTGGTCCCCCTTCAACCTCGATACCAGGGGGAGGAGTTCCGATAAGGAGTTCACAATGAAATCGGCTCCGGCCGCCTCGAGCTCTTCCCTCGAGGAGCACCCCGTCGTTATGCCCACGGCCACCGCCCCGAGCCTCTTGGCGCACCTGATGTCGAATATTGTGTCGCCCACGACCATCGTCTCGCTGGGCTTGACCTCGAGTTCTTCCAGAACGCTGGAAAGGTGGCTGGGATTCGGCTTCGCCTCCCTTACGAAATCCCTCGCAACCATGGCGTCGAAGAAGCGCTTGAGGCCGAATCTCTCGAGCACGTTTATGGCTACCGCGGAGCTATTGAGGGTCAGAAGGCCTATCTTCAGCCCCCTCTCCTTGAGGGCCGCCAGGACCTCTGCGGCGCCCGGCATGGGCTTGGCCTTGTCGAGGGATGCGGCCTCGAAGTCCTCCGCCACCCTGAACACCTCGGCCCATACCTTCCTCATGAAGTCCTCCCCGAGGCCGGAGACCTTTATGTAGCGTTCCACTTTGTCCAAGATGGTCGTTAGCGTGTCGTCCGGCGAGAGGGAGGACGTCGGGATGCCGAGCCTCCCGAGGGCCCTCAGCACCTCCTCCTTGAGGGCGACGTAATCTATGTCAAAGTGGATGAGCGTCCCGTCCAGGTCGAACACCACCGCCCTTATCATGGGTCTGACCCGAGGCCTACGGCCCCCTCGGGTATTAAAGGCTTCGGGGACCATACGCCCATCGGGCGACGGGAGCCGGGCCTCCTCGCTCATGGGCTCGCCTCCCCATGTCTTATGGCTACCTTCAGCTTCCTTCCATCCACCCTGTACTCCTTCCAGCTCAGCCCCTCGAGCTCTGGTCCCTCCGGCTCTCCCTCGTGGAGGAGGACTTGCCTCGCCCTGACGAGCTCCCTCAGCTCGCCCACGTACGGCCTGAGGAGGTCCATGTCATCGCCGGACAGGCCGGCGACGTACACCTCATCGAGTATCTCCGTGGGCTTGAAGCCCATGTCGCGCCTGAGGGCCTGGATACGCCTCGCCACATCGCGCATCAGGCCTTCTCCAACGAGCGCCCTATCGCGGGCGGTAAGCACCAGCACGCTCATGGCCTCTTCCGAGGCGCC
>CAYUYX010000056.1:0-7741 GCA_964449495.1 uncultured Candidatus Bathyarchaeia archaeon | reverse complement strand
GTGCTGGGGGGGATATGCGCCTCGATAGCCGGGAAGGTGGCGGCCGAGGCCGTTCGGGCGGGCGATTTCTCAGAGCGCTTCCTCCGCTCCTACGAGCGGGGGTGGAGACACCTCCTCGGGGCCGAGTTCTCGACCATGAGGGCGTTTAGGGCGCTCCTCGACATCGTGCCGGACGGGGCCCTCGACGTGGCCTTCGAGCTCGCCCGTTGGGCTCGCCTGGCCGAGCGGGTCCCGGGAATAGCCGATATGGATTTCCAGTCGAGCCTGCTGAGGGGCCTCCCGAGGCTTCTCGTGCCGGGAGGGCGTTAGGGAACACAAAGGACGAGCCTGAGATTAGGGGGCTTATCACGGGGCCCGCCTCCTGGGCTTCACAAGCCGAGTTCCTCGGCGATGCCCTTCATGGCCTCGAGGCCGAGCTCCAAGAAGCGCTCAAGGCTCAAGCCAAGGCGCTCGCACAGCCTTATCCTATCCCTATCGACCCCTCTTGCGAAATCCTTCGCCTTGAACTTCTTCCTCAGCGAGGAGAGCCTGACTTCTGCTAAGCGCTTGTTGGGCATCACGAGGGCCGTCGCCACTATGAGGCCGGATAGGGCATCTGCTGCCCTCAGGGCGAAGTCGAGGGGGAGCTCTGGCTCAACGCCCGTCCTATCGTTGTGGGCCCTTATGGCGTGGAGGGCTTCCTCCGGGAGAAGGCCCTCGAGGAGCTCGGCGGAGCGCAGGCCATGCCTATCGAAGTCATCCCCTATTTCCTCGTAATCCAAATCGTGCAGGAGGCCGGTGAGGCCCCAGAGCTCCTCGTCCTCCCCGAGCTCGCGGGCAAGAGCCCTCATTATCGCCTCTACCGCGAGCATGTGCTTCACGAGCCTCTCGTTCGAGATGTGCGCCCTGATGAGCTCGAGGGCCTCCCGACGGGATAGCATGGCCGTCTCCCTCCTCGGCCCCTAAGCCCAACTGGGCCTAAAGGGCTTGCGGTCGGGCTCGGCCCTTTCGAGCCCAATCACCTCCTCAGCGTGCAGGCTCACCTCATCGCCCGGGGGCTCGGCCCTGTCGGGTCCACTCATCAGGTCGCCACCTCCGACTCCACCTCATCGCCCCCGGCAGTGCAAGTGCGTGGCAGTTAAATATCCTCCTCGTCAGGACGTGGTGGAGAGACGCCGTCTTGCCGAGGCGAGGGCTGCCATGGCGTTGGCGTTGGCGCAGAAGGGGGCCCGGCAGGCCTCCTAAGCCGAGGATACTCGCCTCCATCCCCCCGGAGATATCCTTCATCCCCCACGATGAGGCGGGGATGCCCTTGAGCGCGGAGCCGGTATTCATTATGCCGGACGAGCTTGAGGCCTTGAGGCTTGTTTACTTAGAAGGCCTGACCCAGCAAGAAGCCTCGGAGAGGATGGGGATATCCCGGGGAACGCTATGGAGATTGCTCGACAGCGGGCGGAAAAAGCTCGTTTTAGCGCTCGTGGAGAGGCGCCCCATAGTCCTGACGAGCAGACCCTGAGATGGCTATCTTGCGCTCTCCCTTTCCCTCTCCCCCAGCTCATCCCTGAGGCACCAGAGGCCCCTCCTGATGTCCAAGAGAACTATCCCGAGCTCGGAGGCCAGGAAATCGCTTATTATGGCTTCCTGCTCGCCCGACATGGCCGTGGCCACCGCCAGGGCCCTCACGGGCTCTCTGTCCCCCAGGACGAGCTCTACTTCTATGGGCTCTCTAATGCGGAAGCCAAGAGCCCTCCCCCCACCTGCGACCTCAAATGCCTCAAGACCGCCCGCCTCGCTCAAGAGGCCGAGCCTATCGGCTATCTCTAATGGCAGGATGAGCTGGGGTTCATCGGCCTCAAAACCGCTATTCACCAGGGCTAAGACCTCGGCCCGCCTCCCGCCCCTCCTCAGCCTCAGCTTCACCCTCACGACCAAACCAATACACCTTGATGCTCCTCATCTTCCCTATCCGCTTCCCCCTTATGAGCTTAGCCTCGCTGGCTTCCATTCCGCCGTGGAAAGGTCATGGTATCTTATAAGCTCTCCGAGCCGGGGGGCAGATAGCGTAGGGTAAGGCTTAAATTTCTGCTATTAGGCGGGGGAATGACACGTATGGCCCGACCACAGATGAGCGCTTGACCGATAGCTCAATTTCACCTCTTTAGTGAAAAAATTGAAAAAACCTTATATGCCCATCATATTCCCACGCCTCATCGGGAGGTTTACTGATGAGCAGACGAGCTCTCGGCCTGACCCCGCTGCTGTTCGTGCTACTGGCGCTCCTGTTATCGCCATACACGGGCGCCTCGGCGTCCTCCAGCCAGGGACCCGTGGAGCTCGTGCAGGCCTCCGAGGGCATCAAGACGGGCCATATGGCGTTGGCTGCTGGCGTCCCGGCCCCTACCACGACCATAGAGGGCAATTGGGAGGTAACGGGCGAGGAGGTGCATCAGGATGAGGTCATATGGCTTAAGGGCAACTTGACCGTGAAGAGCGGGGGCAACCTCACGTTCCTTAACGTTACGCTCGTCATGGAGTGCTCTCGCCCCGGCGAGTTCGGCATAACGGTTGAGACGGGGGCGGAGATGAACGTGCTGGATGGCTCCAGCATAACTTCCCCCGGGGCCAATTACTGGTTCCACGTCCAAGCCGGGGCCTCCTTCAGGATGGAGGATAGCGCATTAGCCAAATGCGGCTGCACGGGCCAGCCCGGCGTCCCGCCCGGCCTCCTGATAGAGGCGAATAACACGCTGGTGGAAAACGCCACCATCACCGATTGCCTCTACGGCCTCTACGTCCAGAACGCCTGGGGCGTTGTGGTGAGGAACTGCACCTTCAGGGAGATGGAGAGGGCCGCCATCTACTGTTACGATACGGACGAGCTGTTGGTGGAGGGAAACAATGTCAATGGCACGGTCGTCCCCGTGGTTGGATGGGCGTTCCCCTCCCTCGCCGACGGCATCGTGGTGAGGAACTCGGAGAACATAACCATCAGGGACAACATGGTAACCCACTGCGGCGCGTTCTACGGGGGCGTGGCGGTCTGGAACGCCCATAACGTAACCGTGCTCCACAACAACGTAACCTATAGCGGTGGATATGGCATATCCATAGTGAGCTGTCATGACGTAGACGTGGGCCTCAACTACGTGGCATATAATGGTGGTGATGGCATCATCTTGAGCGATAGCCAGGACGGCACCATCTACAACAACACCATCGTCCACGATGGCCTCGTCCTCTCGGGCTCAGACGTAAGCCATTACATCCACACCGTCGAGAACAACACGGTGAACGGGAGACCGCTCTTCTACGGGCATGCTCTGGCCGGGGGCTCCGTCCCAACCGACGTTGGAGAGGCCATCTTGGTGGACTGCGATTACATGAGCGTGGAGAACCTCACGATTAGCTATACGGACGTGGCCGTTGAGCTCGCGTACTGCTACTCCACGACAATCTGGAACCTCACGGTCTCGGATGCCGGCGGCATCCTGGCCGCCTACTGCGAGAGCGTGAGTGTGGAAGCCTCCGAGTTCGTGAATGGCACGGACGGCATCTACTTAGACCGCTGCGATAACGTTTCCATCACGGGCTGCAACTTCACGGGCCAGTCCGTGAGCGGCATCCGAGCCTTCGCGGGCGATGGCCTGAGCATCATCGACTGCAGCCTCGCGAACACGAGCTGGGCGGCGGACCTATTTGCGACAGCAAACGTGCTCATCCGGGACAACGTCTTCGCCGGGAGCGACTACGCCGTAATCGCCCTGCACGTAACCAACTTCGCGGCCAGGGACAACGTGTTCGACCACAACCGATGGGGCCTAATCCTCGATTGCACGAGCGGCTTCGGGCCGCTCAAGGAGGTCATCGTGAGGGATAACGTCTTCTACCAAGATGGCGTGTTCCTCGAGGGCGCGGATGACGAGGATTTCGTGATAGATGTCTTCGAGAACAACACGGTGAACGGAAAGCCCATATACTACGTGATAAACGAGACGGGCTACACGGCCCCCTCCGACGCCGGCTCCCTCATCATAGTGAACTCCACGGGCATCACCGTAGACGGCCTGAACCTCTCCTACACGGACGTGGGGGTCGAGCTCGCCTTCTGCTCGAACGTAACCATCGAGGACCTGGTGGCCGTTGGGGATGTCCATGCCATCCACCTCTATTACGTAGAGGATGTGGAGGTCAGGGATTGCGAGATAAACGATAACTACGAGGTGGCCATATACATGGCCTGGGCTAACCACACGGCCGTTCTGGACAACGAGCTCACGGGGAACGGGCCAACCAACGTCATGCCCTTCCTCGGCCCCATGACCCCCTACGGAGGCGTAATCGTTGACCACACGGCCCTCAACATCACCATCTCGGGCAACACGCTGGCCAACTCCACCATAGGCGTGGCGGTGCTCATCTTCTTCCCAATCACGCCGGCCGGCGATATCTCGGACGTGCGTATCCGGGATAACGCCATCCTGAATAACACGGTGGGCATATACGTGGCCAACTTCCTGGGGGCTTCCTCCGGCGCCCTCTCCGACCTGCTCGTGGAGGGCAACGCCATAGGGGAGAACGATTACTACGGCGTTTACCTGCGGGGCTGTCAGGATGCCATGGTCGCCAACAATACCTTCTTCAACAACACGGCCCCGAGCAGCTTCGGCCCCTGGATTCTCATGGGCGGGGGCCACGGCCTCTTGGTCTGTGAGTGCCTGGGCACGGGCATAGCCAACAACACCTTCTCCTACGATGGCGTCCTCCTGAGGGGCTCTGAGGTAGAGCACTTCGTCGTAGACCCGTTCTACAACAACACGGTGAACGGAAAGCCCATATACTACGCGCTGAACGAGACGGATTATGTAGCGCCCTCGGATGCCGGGAGCGTCATCGTCGTGAACTCCACGGGCATCACCGTAGACGGCCTGAACCTCTCCTACACGGACGTGGGCGTCGAACTCGCCTTCTGCTCGGACGTGGTCATCAACCAGACCGTGCTCGCCCACGATAACTACGGTCTCTACGCCCTGTTCTCTAATCACACGGAAGTGCTCGATTCCAGCGTATCCCAGAACTGGGAGGGCGTGTCCCTCGACCACTGCGTGAATATCACCATCTCAGGCTGCTCGGTGGGCCAGAACGTCATAGGCGTGGACATGGGTAGCACGGAGAACGCCACCATCATACTCAGCCAGGTGGCGTGGAACCTCCTCTACGGCATAAGCGCCAGCAGCACGAGCCTCCGGGTGCTCAACAGCAGCATAATCTACAACGGGCCCTCCTTCGGCCAGCCTCCCGGGCCCATCGGCATAGGCATCGTCTGCACCGAGTGCCCGGTAGCGGATATCCACTACAACAACATTTACAGCAATACGGCCTTCGGTCTTTACGCCTCAGATTGCATGGTGAACGCCACCTATAACTGGTGGAACTCCACCACCGGGCCCGAATACACCCCCATGCCGGATGCCGTAGACCCGGAAGAGGTGTTCGCCAGCGGTGGCCTCGTGCTCTACGAGCCCTGGCTGATGGAGCCCTGGGCGCCCAAGGACACGGTGCCGCCCGACGTGGAGATAACCGCTCCCCCAGATGGCGCTTACCTGCGTGGGGAAGTCCAGGTCAACGCCAGCGCCACGGATGACCGGGGCGTAGAAAAGGTGGAGTTCTACATAAACGATACGCTCGTCTACACGGATTACGATGCCCCCTACACGTACGAGTGGGATACGACGGCCTGGGCAGATGGCTCTTATGTCGTGAACGCCACGGCCTACGACACAAGCGGGAACGCCAATAGCACCAGCATAACGGTCGTGGTGGACAACACGGAGCCGGAAGGCCAGATACTGGCGCCGGAGGACGGCTCGTATGTGCGTGGGATAGTAACCATAAACGTCTCGGGTAGCGATGCGAACTTAGAGGTCATAGAGCTATACATAAACGATACGCTCGTGGCCTCCTGGAGCTCCAGCGGGACACATACATACGAGTGGGATACGACCGCCTGGGATGAGGGCTCCTACGAGATAGAGCTCGTGGTCGTGGACCTTGCGGGCAACGTGTTCCACGAGGCCATCACGGTCATCGTGGATAACACGCCCCCGGAGGGCTCCATTCTCTCGCCCTCGGACGGCGCCTACGTGCGTGGGGTGGTAACCATCAACGTAACGGGCGGTGATGCGCATTTAGATGTCATAGAGCTCTACGTGGACGACACGTTGGTGGCCTCCTGGGATGCCAACGGCACTTACTCTTACGCTTGGAACACCACGGGCTGGAGCGATGGCGCCCACACCATAAGGCTCGTAGTAAGGGACCTGGCGGGCAACACCCGGGAGGAGGTCATCACGGTCATCGTGGATAACACAGAGCCCGAGGGCGAGATAACAACGCCGTCTGAGGGTTCCTTCCTCAGAGGCCTCGTCCAGGTCAATGTAACGGGCGAGGACGACCATCTCCACGAGATAAGGCTCTACATCAACGGCACGTTGGTGGCGACCTGGATGGCGCCCGGCGCCCATATCTACGAGTGGGATACGAGGGCCTGGCAGGACGGCGCTTACCTGCTCGAGCTTGTCGTGGACGACCTGGCGAGCAACACGCATACCCTCTCGGTCCTCGTGGTCGTGGACAACACGAGGCCAGAGGGCTCTATTCTCTCGCTCTCCGAGGGGGCTTACCTACGGGGCATGGTGGACGTGGATGTGATAGGCGTAGACGAGAACATCGAGGTCGTGGAACTCTATATAAACGATACGCTCGTGGCCTCCTGGAGCTCCAGCGGGACACACACGTATGAATGGGATACGACGGCCTGGGATGATGGGGCCTACATCATCAAGCTCGTGGTGAGGGACCTGGCGGGCAACACCCACGAGGAAACGGTGGCCATCACGGTGGATAACACGCCCCCGGAGGCCCGCATAGAAGAGCCGGAGGACGGGGCCTACGTGAGCGGGACGACCACCATCACGGTGTGGGCCGAGGACGCCCACCTCAGCTCGGTGGAACTCTACGTCGATGGCGTTCTCGTGGCCAGCTGGGGACCTGGCAGCACCCACACCTACGAGTGGGATACCACGGCCCTGGCGGATGGCCTCCACACGATTTCGCTGCTTGTCGGGGACATGGCTGGTAATACCCGGGAGGTCTCTGTTCGGGTAACGGTGGACAACACCGAGCCCGTGATAGAATCCATCAATTACGAGCCTTCTGAGCCGATGGGCGGCGAGGAGATAACCATCAGGGTGGCGGCCTCCGATGCCCTTAGCGGCGTGAAATCGGTAGTCCTGTGGTACAGGGCTGGAGGGGGCGAGTGGACGGCCGTCCAGATGGAGCAGCAGGGCGGGGCCTGGGTGGCCACCATACCCGGTCAGCCGGCGGGCACGACCGTTGAGTTCTACGTGGAGGTCGAGGACGAAGCCGGTAACACGGCCCGCAGCGATACGCTGAGATGTCGGGTGGTCATGCTGAAGACCTGGCACATCGTAGCCATAGCGGGCGGCATCGGGGTAGCGGCAGCTGCGGCAGCGGTGCTCTTCCTGAGGAGGAGAGGATGAGGAGGGGGCCCGAAGCTCCCATCCCCTTTTTCCTCCTTCTCCCAAACCGCTTCTGAGCCCGCTTCATAGGCGATATAGAAGAGGCGGGCTATCGTTAGCCCTTTGCCCGTTGAGGGCGAGGGATGCCTTTGGCATGTGGAAAAGCTTAAATAATTTCGTGCCATGGCACAAAATGAGGTGATGCGGATGCCCTGGGGATGGGG
>CAYUYX010000055.1:0-7760 GCA_964449495.1 uncultured Candidatus Bathyarchaeia archaeon | reverse complement strand
CCGGGGACCTCCTCCTCGTAAGGGAGGCGTCCTGCCGGGCTGGACCACCGGCCCAGCTCCGCCAGCTACCGTGGAACGAGCTTGCTATAAGCCTTGTGGACGACCGGGCCCGGCCGACGGGACCCCTTAAATCGCCCGATGGCCCCTCTCGTCTTGGCGGAGGATGAGGAAGCGGAGGTGCCGTTTCTGCGGACGTGAGGCCGAGCTCATCGTGAGGCAGGCCAACCTGCCCCTGTGCCGCGAGCACTTCGTATCCTGGTTCGAGAGGAGGGTGGAGCGCACCATAAGGCGTTACCGCATGGTCGGGCCGGGGGACCGCGTTCTCGTGGCCGTCTCCGGGGGCAAGGACAGCTTGGCCCTCCTGAGCGTCCTGGCTACGTTATCCGAGCGCATGGGCTTCGAGGTAACGGGCCTCACGCTCGACCTCGGGATAGAGGGGAACTCCTACTCCGAGCGGAGCGTGGAGATGGCCAGGAGGGCCTCTGAGGCGCTCGGCATCGAGCACATTGTCGTGTCCGTGAAGGAGCGCTATGGCTTCTCGCTTCCCGAGGCCCTCAAGGTCGATAGAAGGCCTCCCTGCTCCCTCTGCGGCCTGGTGAAGCGCTATGCCTTAACGGACGTGGCCCGTGAGGAGGGCTTCGATGTCCTCGCAACGGGCCACACGCTCGACGACATGGCCCGCTTCATCTTGGCCTCCTTCATGACGGCGGCGCTCAGGGAGCTCATCAGGCTCACGCCCGTCGTCCCGCCCGGGCTCCCGGGGCTGCCGAAGCTCGTCAAGCCGTTCTACGAGAGCTTAGAAGAGCACATAAGGTTATACGCCGACCTCAGGGGCCTGAAGCACATGCCGGATGGCTGCCCCTACGCCCCCACGGCTCCCTCGGATAGGCTGAGGGCCTTCCTCGACCAGGTAGAGCTCGAGAGCCCGGGGATGAAGCACTCCCTCGTGCGTGGCTATGTAAAGCACATCCAGCCAGCTCTCTCGGCCTACCTAAGGGACAGCTTAGAACCCCTGAGGCCCTGCTCGAAATGCGGGATGCCCTCCTCAAGCGATATATGCGCTTTCTGCAGGCTGAGGGAGCGGGTGCTCAAGCGCCTGAGGCGCTAACCTTATTTGGCCCCCTCTCCCCGATAAGGCCCGGAAAGGGCCGGGGTTCCCGAGCCAGGTACGGGGTGGGCCTGGAGAGCCCATGGGCCGAAAGGCCCTCGTGGGTTCAAATCCCACCCCCGGCGCCAAATATGAAAGGTAATTCTCCCCCTCTCCCCCATTTTGGTGAGTGATGAACTCATAACATAGAAGGAAATTCTCCCTCATCATTCTTGTCCAATTTCGTTAGCTATTTCATCCAGTTCCTTGAGCAAGCTCTTATTTAATGCCTCTGGCAGAGGTATGCCTCTCTTAGCCAATAGCTCGTAGAACTGGGCAAGGGGGATGCCTAACATGCTCGCTGCCCTGGTGGCCGATATCTCGCCCCGAAGATACATGCCCAATACCTCTTGTGTGAAGTGCTCCTTGAGCCTCTCGGGCACGGCTACCTCTACCCTCATCCCTCAAGCCTCGATAATATCTCATGAGCCCTCCTTAAAACCTCTCTGCTCACTCGATAGCCCTTCCTCACGAGCTCATTAAGGGCTTCTCTCGCCTCACGCACGCTTAACAGGCCTCTCTTGGCCGCCTCTATGAGCACGCCCATACAGCCCCTCACCTTTATGCCCCATTCCTCGGCAAGCTCCCTTATCTTCGCTTCATCAGCTAACAGCTCTCTCGCCCCCAGCTCAACAGCCAATTGTAGAACCTCGGCGTTAGCGGCGTGGAGCCCGTGCCTCACGATTAGCTCCCTGACCTCAAGCCTGTCTCTCACATCCTCTACCTTAATCCAGCCCTCTCTCACGGCTTCTTCCGTCTCAACGGAGCCGGGCAAGCTCCAGCCTACCTCGACCACTTCTCTATAGACGCCCCTCGGTATGTATATTGTGCTGAAGAGATGCCTCAGGAGCCGGAACCTCTCTATCCTCGATAGATGTATTAGCACAGAGGCATCGGCTATTACGGCCTCGGTCATCGCTCTCTTAGCGATCTCAACGAGTCGCTTAATTAAGTATCAGACACTCGTAGGCCAAAAAGCTCTCGTGGGTTCAAATCCCACCCCCGGCGCCACTCATATCTCGAACATTATACATCGCCCGTCAGCAGACCACCGCCTAAAGCCGTTGATGATGTCCATGCCCAATATACCTTGGAAGTGCAGGGGCCTTTCTATACCGATGCTCCTACGGCCAATCACATCGCATCCGCTGAGCTCGATTATGTAAGGCCTCCCGGCGGCGGTTGCAAATACCAGCTGTGCCTCGTAGGGAATTCTGCGATGCCTCTGTGGGCCTCCTAAGGTCATCACGGTGGCTGCTGGGGGAAGTGCCCGGTATGTAGATACGGAAAGCCCTATGTCTTCTGAGAAGAACGTGGTAGTAGAAGCGCCCGTGTCGATTAATAGTATGACGGGCTCCCTTATTCCTAAGCGCTCGCAGATGAAGATGGCCCGTACGTAGTAATGCGCTCCCCATCTCTATCCGGTTATCCGCAAGACCGTCCCACCTAAAACAGCAGTTTGACCTCATCTGCCGGTATGAAGGCAATGATAATATCCCAGATGTCCCCGAACCGCTCCTCCAGCCTCCGCCTCAATTGCTCTTTGTCCTCGTCAAAATCGATTACCTGCCCTCCCCTCACGGCGATATATTTGCCGGGGTATCTCTCCCTGAGTTCTTCCCAGTGCGCGCCTATCCATGCGAAATCCTCATCGACCTCGTGCTTTAGCCAGGAGGCTGGCACCTCCCCGAGCGCCTCCTTGGCCGACATACCCCTCGTGGGTTATTAGCGAGAGCCGGTCTTAAACATTGGCCTCTCATGAGCTCAAATCCCACCCCGGCCCCCGCCCTGGAAACCACGTTCCCCTCGTCGGGATAGGCGCTCGCAAGCTAATATTACTGGCGCTAAGGGCTTTCCCGGGGGGAGGCGTCATGTCCGGCTCGGGCGGGGGCCTCCACGTCTACGCCGCCGTGGTGAAGAACCTTAGGGGCGTCATATACTCTTCCCTCGAGCCAGAGGACCTTCCGGGGAGGCTCTCCTGGCTTAAGAAGCGCTTCAGGTACAGGAACATAGGGCTAACGCCCTCCATGGTCGAGAAGTACGCCCTCAGGGCAGATGGGAAGCTCCTCGTGGAGCTCGTGGAGCCCGTGAGAGGCCTTGGCGAGCTGATAAGCGCCCTCGCCTCCATAACGGGCATAAGGCGTGATGTCCTCGAGACCTATTGCTACGCATCGATATACGTATCGCCCATCCTGGTGCTCGGCCAGGGGTCCTGCGCCGATTTGGCTCCCCTCGTCGTCGATGAGGTGCTCGTGAAACGGGAGCTCACGGACAAGGAGTACAAGCTCCACATGAGGATAGCCGATTACACCGTGCTCGACTTCTACCTATGGGCTACCTCCCTGGCGGGCGAGGCCCTCGGTGCCCTTGCGAGGGGAGGCGACGTGAGAGCGATGTTGGCTGAGCGGAGGGAGCGCATAGAGAAGGACAAGCGCCGCTACTGGCGTGTTAGGGCCGGGGAAGGCCGTGCGCTCGTCCTCTACCTGGACCTCTTGCCCGTCTTGGCCGAGCGGGCATCGGCCGAGGAAGTGGCCTCCCTCGTGGAGCGCTACGGGGACCTCATGCCGGCCACGTTCTCCATAGTATCGGCCATCGTGATATGAGACCCCCCAAGGGCTTTAAGCGCGAGCTCGGGTAAGCGGGGCCGAGGGAGCTGGCATGGAGGAGGTATCCATAGAGGAGTTCGCCCGCCTCGATATACGGGTTGGCAAGGTCGTAAGGGCCGAGAGGATTCCAGGCTCCAAGAAGCTCCTAAGGCTTGAAGTGGATTTGGGAGAGGCTGAGCCGAGGCAGCTCGTGGCTGGTTTAGCCGGTTTCTACGAGCCCGAGGAGCTTGTGGGCCTGAACGTCGTTGTTCTCGCAAACCTCAGGCCCAAGAGGTTCATGGGCGTTGAATCGAGGGGGATGCTCCTGGCAGCTGATGTAGATGGGCGTCCCGTCCCCCTCACCGTCGTGGGAGATGTCCCTCCTGGGGCCAAAGTCCGATAGAGCTCTTCTCAAGGCAGAAAACCGGCGTCTTTAAGCGCTTTTCTTGTAACACTCATTAACTCAAGCTTCTTCAGCTCATCCACATCGAACCACATGGCGTCCTCGACATCTGGCCCCGGCCTCAGCTCGCCTCCAACGGCCTCGCATCTGAAGCATATGACTACATAATGGTAATCCGGGCCTATCAAGTCGTAAACGCCCAGCAGCCCCTTTACGTCGACCAGGATACCGGTTTCCTCGTACGTCTCCCTGATGGCCGCTTCCTCGGCTTTTTCACCGAACTCGATTAGGCCGGCGGGGAGGGACCACGAGGTGGGCTCGGGCTCCCGCCCCCTTCTCACGAGGAGGACCTCCCTTCCCCTGATGACGAGGGCTGACGCCGAGGGGAGCGCCCGCCTCACGGCGAATCATGGCTTACGCGGAGGACAAGGCTTAATATGCTGGCCAACCAGGCCCGATAGGTGTTAGAGCCGTGGAGACGGCCCCAGCTGTATGGCTCCCGGTCGTATTGTTCCTGTGGGCCATCATGTACGTCCTCATCGTCCTCGTGAGCAGGATTATGTACGCAGAGGCGGTGAGGAGAGGGCAGAATGCGGAGCTGTGGGTCCTGATAAACGTGGTAACGGGCTTGACGGGCCTGCTCCTCATCCTAACCAGCCTGCTCGCAAGGGACGCTCGAGGCGTGTGGCTCTTCACGATACTCGGCGCCCTGCTCGTCGTGCTCGGCCCCCTCATATATCTGGCCCTGCCCAAGCCGCGTGGGGGTGGTGGCGCTGGCAGGTAAGGAGCCCGGGGCCCGTAGGCTCTTCGGGACGAATGGGATAAGGGGAGTTGCTAATGTAGAGCTCACGCCGGAGCTCTGCGCCCGCGTAGGCCTGGCGGTCGGGACGTACTTCGGCGGTGGAGACGTGCTCATCGGGCGAGATGGGCGGTTGAGCGGCCCCATGGTGGAGGGCGCCGTGGTATCCGGCCTCCTCGCCGCTGGTTGCACGGTTCACGATATGGGGATGGCCCCGACGCCCGCCATACAGTTCGCCGTGAGGCACTTCGGGATGGACGGCGGGGTGGTGATAACCGCCTCCCACAACCCGCCGGAGTACAACGGGATAAAGGTCCTAAGGCCGGATGGCGTCGAGCTGAGCCGTGAGCAAGAACTCGAGGTAGAGGAGATTTTCTTCGAGGGGAAATTCAAGCCTGCGAGCTGGAACTCGATGGGCGCTGTTAAGGAACTCAGAGGGGCTGTGGAAGCATACGTCGAGGCCATAAAGAGCCACGTTGATGTAGATGCCATAAGGAAGGCCCGCTTCAAGGTGGCTCTTGACCCCGCCAACAGCGTGGGCGTGATACCCGCCCTCAAGCTCCTGAGGGAGCTCGGCTGCAGAGTCCTCCTCCTCAACGGCGAGATAGATGGGCGTTTCCCCGGGCGCTACCCCGAGCCCAAGCCGGAGAACCTCGGTCCTCTCTCTAAGCTCGTGGCAACATCGGGGGCGGATTTCGGCGTCGCTTACGATGGGGACGCCGACCGCTCCATCTTCGTGGACGAGCTCGGGAGAATTCACTGGGGCGACAAATCCTTCGCCATCGTGGCTAAGTGGTTTCTGGCCAGGAGACCGGGGGAGACCGTGGTAACGCCGGTAAGCTCCTCGAGCCTCGTTAAGGAGGTCGTCGAGGCCTGCGGGGGCAAGCTCGTCTGGACGAAGGTGGGGAGCGTGGTAGTCTCCCACAAGATGATGGAGATAGGCTCGGAGTTGGGCGGGGAGGAGAACGGGGGCATATTCTATGGCCCTCACCAGCCGGTGAGAGATGGCCCCATGAGCACCGCCCTCATGCTCCAGGTGCTCGTCGAGGAGAAGCGCCCGCTATCGGCCCTCATGGACGAGCTGCCGAGGTACCACATAATGAAGGCCTCCGTCAAGTGTCCCCACGAGCTGAAGACCCTCGTCTTAGAGGAGCTCACGGCCCGCTTCGAGCACATGAGCCCGCTGACCATAGATGGCGTGAGGGTCTGGTACCCGGATGGGAGCTCGGTGCTCATGAGGCCGAGCGGGACAGAGCCCATCTTCAGGCTCTACGCCGAGGCGAGGGATGAGGAACGCATAAAGGAGGTCCTCGCCGAGCACATAGCGATAGTGGAGGAGGCTGTGAGGGCGGCGAGAGAGCGGGGAGGAGCGTAAGGCCATGAGGATGGCGAGAGGGCTCCAGCTGAGCCCTGAGGATGTGGCCTCCGAGGAAAAGCGCTCCAAAATAACCATCTGCGTGGTCGGGCTCGGGAGGATGGGCCTTCCAACGGCCTGCCTATACGCTAAAGCCGGTTTCAACGTCGTGGGAGCCGATGTGAACCCCGCTGTCGTAGAGGCCGTGTGCTCGGGGGGAGCGCCCTTCGAGGAGCCGGGCTTGAACGAGCTTCTGGCCGAGGTCGTCCGAGCTGGCAAGTTAAGGGCTACCACGGACGTGAGGGGCGCCTCCTCCGAGGCCGACGTCATCAAGGTGATAGTGCCCACGCCAGTTGATGAGCAGAAGCGGCCAGATTACGGCCCGATAAGGAGGGCCTGTAGAGAGGCGGGCTTCGGCCTGAGGCGTGGCTCCCTCGTCATCGTGGAGAGCACGGTAGGTCCGGGCACGACGGAATCGCTCTTGAGGAGGGAGCTCGAGGAGGCCTCGGGCCTGAGGGCTGGCCGGGATTTCGGCCTTGCGTACAGCCCGATAAGGGCGACGAGCGGCCGCGTGCTGAGGGATATCGCTGGCTACCCGCGGGTCCTCGGCGCCTTAGACGAGAAAAGCCTGAGGGCCGCCAGGGCCGTTCTATCGGCTGTTACGGAGGGAGGGGTGATAGAGGTATCGAGCATCAGGACGGCGGAGGCCGTGAAGCTCTTCGAGAACGTATATCGGGATGTGGCCCTCGCCCTCACGAACGAGCTCGCCCACTTCTGCGAGGAGGCCGGGATAGACTTCTTCGAGGCCGCAAAAGCGGCGAACTCCCAGCCCTACTGCCGCCTCCTCAAGCCCGGCCTCGTGGGAGGCCACATACCAAAGGACCCCTACCTCCTCTTCGCCAAAGCGGAGGAGCTCGGCGTAAAGCTCAGGGTGGCCAAGGCGGCGAGGACGGCAAATGACGATGTCGTCCGGCGTGTCCTGAGGATGGCGAGGGAGGCCCTCAGGGAGTGCGGGAAGAGCCTCCGCAGGGCGAGGATAGCCGTCCTCGGCATAAGCTACAAGGCGAACGTGAAGAACCCGGCTGGCTCGAGGGCCTTGGAGCTCGTAACAGCGCTTAAGAGGCGATGCAAGGCCGTTTACGCATGGGACCCCTTCTACACGAAGAGCGAGCTCGAGGCCCTCGGCTATCCGGCGGCCTCCTCCCTGACAGAGGCCCTGAGGGATGCGGATTGCATCCTCATAACCGTTGCTCACTCGGCGTTCAGGGAGCTCGACCTGAGGAGCCTCAGGGGTCTCGTGGCCGAGCCAGCTGCCCTTATAGACGCCGCCGGGGCCATCGAGCCGGGGAGAGCCAGGGAGCTCGGCCTCGTCTACCGGGGGCTCGGGAGGACAAAAGGCTAATAACGGGGCATTTCTCCCCAATCTCCCCGAGGAGGGGCGCGGGAGCCCGGTGGTGTAGTGGAAGCATGGC
>CAYUYX010000054.1:0-7769 GCA_964449495.1 uncultured Candidatus Bathyarchaeia archaeon | reverse complement strand
GCCACTCGTGGTCGTGGGAGAGGACGAGGGCATAATAAGGGCCGTGAGGAACCTCCCGGGCGTGGACGCCGTGCTTGCGAGGAACCTGAACGTCCTCCTCCTGGCCCCAGGAGCTCACCCGGGCCGTCTGACGCTCTGGACGGAGGGGGCCATAAAGGTCGTGGATGAGCTCTGGGGCCGGGACGGATGAGCACGGCGCTCTCGTGATAAAGGCTTTACCTGTGCGCCTCCACGATTTGCCCGGATGAGCATCGTGGCGATGAGGGCTTACGGCTGGGAGCCGAGGGATGAGCGGCTTCCCTACGGGCTGAGCCACGGTGCGACCTGCCCGCCCTGAGGGGTCGGCCATCTCCGGGCCCGATGGCGCCCTTCACTGCCCCTTTAGCCCAGGGAAGCCGCGAGGCTAAGACACGCCCTGGTCAAGAGGGTCGTGCCGAAGAACAGGGCTACGGACGAGAACCCGGCCCTGAGGGCCCTTGGGCTGACGCGCCCCGACAGCCTTGGGCCAAGCTGGCCCCCGAGGAACGCCCCGATGGAGAGCGGGATGGCCGCCTCGGGCCTGACGTTCCCGAGCGCCAAGTGGGCCACCACGGAGCTCGCCCTCGTGATGAGCATGCCGAACATGGCCGTGGCAGATGCCACCTCGAAGGGCACGCCCACGAGCAGCATGAGCGAGATATCCACGAGCCCCCCGCCCAGGCCGAGCATGCCGGAGATGAGGCCGCTGAAGAAGCTCCCTCCAACGGCGATGGCCAGCTCCCTGGGCCCGAGCTCGTAGGTATAGGCCCGCCCTGACCTGTCGACGTGGCGTATCCTCCATATAGCTCTCCCATTCTTCCCCGAGGGCTCAGCTGAGCGAGCTCGCCCTCCCGAGGCCTTGCCAAGGACCCTCCTGAGCCCCCTCAGGCCAGAGTAGATAAGGAAGGCGCCGAGGGCCAGGGCGAGGATATCGGGGAGGAGGACAACGGTCAGGTAGGCGCCGACGGCCACGCCAGCCACGTCGAGGGCGTCGAAGAGGAGGGCCAGCTTGTAGTCGACCCTCCCGCTCCTCACGAAGGCCACGGAGGCGGAGGCTATGGCCAGGAAGACGGCCACGACAGTCGTCCCGATTGCGAAGCGGGGCTCAAGCCCGAAGGCCAGGATAAGGGCCGGGAGAATGGCTACCCCCCCTGCGAGCCCTATCATGGAGGCCGGCGTTGTCACGGCCAGGCCGAGCAGGAAGAGGAGGAGCGCATCGGGCGGGCCGCTCAACCCGAGCACGGGAGGCCGCATCGCCTAAAAAAGACTTTGGTGGGGCCGCCGGGATTCGAGCCCTCATGCAGCGCCTTACCCCTTTTATCCCCGGTGCGCTCTCCTCCTCGGGTGCCCGGGCGTGGAGGAGCTGCTCGACAGGATAGAGGTGGACCCCGGCAAGCTCGGCGGGAAGCCCGTCATACGTGGGACGAGGATACCCGTCTCGCTGATAGTCCAGCTGGTGGCCTCGGGCATGAGCACGGACGAGATAATAAGGGAGTACCCCGAGCTGACCGAGGAGGACATCAGGGCGGCGCTGCTCTATGCGGCCAAGCTTGTATAGAGGCCAGCAAACAGTCATGTTACTGAGGTCCAGGGTGCCGACGCCCAAGAAGGTCGTGGCTCTCATGGAGAGCCTGCTTAGGAAAGTGAATATCGCCAATTACATGGGCAGGCTGATAGTAGTGGCCGAGAGGCGCATCCGGTTGATATGACGACCTCTCCGCACGGGGCCAACGAGCTCTCTGTTGGTGGGGCCGGTGGGATTTGAACCCACGACCTACGCTTGAAAAAGGAGAATGGGGATGGCGTATACACTCTGCCGATATCCCCCAAACGATTTATGTCCTAAATACACCGTCGGCACTCCGTTTGATGGTGGGTCATCTTCCTAGCCTGAGGGCTGCTCCTTACCACCGCCATCGCATGCCCCGAACTTCTCCACGAGCATCTCCACTATCGATGGCAGCTCCTCCGGCGTGCACTCATACTCGAACCAGAGGCCCCTCACGCTGAACCTGAGCTTACGCACGCTCATGCTCTTCTCCAGACCTAACAAAGTTTAGCAGATGTATATATGGCTTGCCCGAGTATCTAAAACGATATGGCCTGGTCGCCCCCGGAGCTCAGGCCGGAGAACGCAGAACTCCTGAAGGACTTCGCCTACGTATTGGGCTGGCTCATAAAGGGCGATGGGAGCGTTTTCGGGTCCGGCTCGCATTTCGTGGTGAAAATCAAATGCAAGGATTACGATGCCGTATATGCGGCGAGCAGGGCGCTCTCGAATGTCCTGGGAAAGAAATTCGCTCATCCCAGGCGGGATGAGGGCTTCTGGGTGGTAGTCTACTACTCTAAGGCCTTTGTCTCATGGTGGAAGCAGCGGGAACTCGATGATTTAAAGCCATTTATAGAGTTTAATGATGATACCATGAAGGAGTTCATCAGGGGGTATTTTGACTCCGACGGAACCGTCAGCAATTACGAGGTGGGCCTATGCGGCGCTGAGGGACACATCAATGTGCTGAAATACGCCCGACAAATATGTCTTCGTCTCGGCATGCGTGTTGGTTCCATAAAGGTTTACCGTGATGTGGGAACATGGACCACACAATCAGGAAAGAAAATAACTTCCAGGCAGAGAGGCCTCATCTTTTATGTCAACGCTGGAGATTTCTTAAGGGTCATCGGGGGATTTCACCATAAGGCCCGTGACGAAAGGCTTAGGAGCATGATAAAGGGCAGGAAATGGACGCCCTGGCCCGCCGAGAAGCGTAAGAAGGTCTTAGAACTCGTCAGACGGGGATTACCCATAAAAGAGGCCGCCAGGCGTGTGGGCGTTCCCTACCTCACGGCTTATTATTGGGTCAGAAGAGGAACTAAGAGTTGGGAGGAATACGCATCTGAACGCCGGGGCGCTTAATTGGTGGGGCCGGTGGGATTTGAACCCACGACCAACGGGTTCCCCCGCTCCAGAGCTTCTTCATCCCCGCCCAAGCGGGTCTAAGCAGACCCGTAGCGCTCTGGAGCCCGCCGCGCTAACCTGGCTGCGCCACGGCCCCCTTCCGGGCTATCGGCGCCTTGAGGGGGTATAAAGATTGCGGGGCTACGGGGACCAGAGCTTCGCCACGCACTTGCCCTTCTCGACGCCTAAGTGGCTCGCTATGGTCTCGCACTTGGTGTAGAGCAGGAAGGCCACGGGCTTGACGTGCTCGTACTCCGTGAGGGTCTCTATATTGCCCATGCCCTTCGCCACTACGAGGTCCGCTTCCTCATAGGCCCGCAAGCACTCCGGGGATGCCCACTCGAGGACGAGGCCGACGGTGTCCGTGCCGGTCGTAATCAGCTCGTCCGCCTCCTCGTCCATGCCGACCGCCCTGGCGTCCTCTAAGAGCGCATCGTTTATGCAGGGCTTCTCCTTCACGGCCACGGCCACCTCTGCCCCGAGGCGCTTGAGCTCCCGCACGAGGAGGACATCGAAGGCTATCTCGCCGGCGTTGTCCGTGAGGTAGAGCACCTTCCTGGCCCTCCTGGCCTCCTCGTAAATGGCCCTCAAGTCGTCTATGGCGAGGTTCTGCTCCGCCTCCGCCAGGAGACCCGAGAGGTCCTCGACCTTGAACTCGTGGCCGAGGATATCGAACTCCATGGCGTTTCCTACTATCGCGCACAGGCCAGCCCTCCTGAAGCGCTCGAAATCGCTCTCGGCGTCATCCACGTACCGCTCGGCCCAGGGGAGGAGCTCGAGGGCCGCCTTGTTGCTGAGCTCCTTGACGGCCTTGTACGGGTCGGGGTTCCCCGTCAGGCGCTTTATGAGCCTGTCGCGCATGGTCCCCACGATGGCGGGGACGGCATCCGGTCTGAGCTCTTCTGCGAGGAGCCTCATCACCTCTATCATGACCTTCAGCCTGAGCTCGGGGTCCTCGGTGGCGTAACAGGTCTCCCGGTAAGCCCTGTGCACCATGCAGGGTGGGCAGGCGGCTGTTATCTTCATGGCCTCATGCCCGCTCGTCCCAGGCCTTCAGGGCGCTTTTTGCCATATCGGTCAAGATGTCCTTGAAATCCTGGCGTCTGACAACGCTCCCCACGAGCACGCCCTCCGCCCCGAGCATTATGGCATCTCGCACGTCCTTCCCGCACGACACGCCGGCGCCGCAGAGGGCGATTATATCGGGCTTGAGGAGCTTCGCTATCCTCATGGCCCTCCTCAGCGAATCCGGCCTCTCGGAGGAGACGGAGCGCCCCGTGCCTATGAGCTCCGGGGGCTCGAAGGCGAACATATCGGGCTCAAGCCGAACAACCATCTTACAGGCGCCCGGTTTAGCGCAACAAACAAGCGTTTTCAAACCTACCTCACGACATCGCTTTATCCCCATGTCTATATCTATGTAATCGAGCCTCTTCTCCGCATGGTTGAGGAGGGTTCCCACGCACCCGGCCTCCTTCACGAACTCGGGCGGCACATGCCCCGTCTTCCTCCCGGGCTCGACCGGGTCGACGTGCTGGGCGAAGACGGGTATGGAGACCTCCCTCGCCACGAGGGCGAGGTCTATGAGCGATGGAGCAACCGCTATGCATATGCCCTCCTCCTCGCTGACGTGCTCGGCTATCCTCGCCTTCCCTATTGCCCGCTCCCCCATCGCCTCCAAATACGTCTTGAAGTTCACGAGTATCAGGGGCGGGCGCAGCTCCCTCATGGCCCACACCCGCCGTTCCCGTGCTTGTCGAGCGCCTCGTGCCCTCAGCTGGCCCTCCTGAACCTCGGCTTCAGCTTCTCGAGTATCTGCGGGAGCGTGGTGTACTCGAGCTGGTCGGGCGGGAGCCTGTGGGGCTCGAAGGGGCCGTGGGCACGCATGTAGGCCGCTATCTGGGTGGCTATGGCCCTTGTGTAATCGAAGGCCGGGTCATCGAAGAGGTCAACAGGCCCGATGAGCGTGGCGTCCCTTACCTGGAAGCCCAGGGCCAGCACCCTCGGGGGCCCATCGAAGCGCGTGCACTTGGCATCCCTCTGGCTCACCGGCATGAGGGGGCCGTAGTGGCTCCCGCGCATCCAGCCCGGGACGAGATGCGGGAAGGCGAAGGCCTCGAGGACCTCCCCGAGGGCCGGCAGGCCGTGCTGAATCCTTATCAGGGCCACGGGGTCGTCCTTGCCCACGTACTTCCCGGCTATGAGGCTCAGGACGGTCGTGCTCGTGGCGGCGCACGGCATGCCGTCCCGCTTCCTGAACACCCTCTCAATCACGTACCTGTGCGGGTCGCCTATGAGGGCCAGGAGGTCGTACATCTCCTCCGGGCAGCTCAGCTCGACCCTCGTGCCCTCTATCACGTCCATCACGCGGAAGCGGAAGCCATCGTGCATAGATGGGTCTATCACGAGACCAGCCGTGCAGAAGGGGTCAGCGAATATGCGGAAGAGCGGGAGGTTCCAGGCCCCAACGGAGCTCTTATCGGCCATGAGGACGACTATTGGCTCGCTCTCCCTCTCCTCGAACTCCATCTCGGCCACGCCTGGCCCCATGCCCTTGACCGTCCCTGCGAAGGCGGTCTTCAGGATGTCCTGGCCTGCGCCGTAGAGGTGCATCTCCGTGGCCTTCTTGGCGGCCTCTTGGAAGGCCTCCCATGCGAGCCCGTGGACCTTCTCGTCCTCCTCGCCCCTCCGGTGGGCCATTATGAGCTCTATATCGTCCCCGCAGTTCGTTACGTAGAAGTCCACGATGGTCCCCTCATCCCGTCCCCTCGCAAGCACATCCCGGCAGACATCTAAGAGCTCGGGCGGGACTACGTGATGGCCCGCTATGCTCCCCACATCACACTTTATGATTGAGATGGTGGTTTTGGCCACCCATCTCACCAGCTCCTATGTCCTCCCTTGCTTTATTAAACTTATGGCTCTCGAGCTCGTGATGCCGAGGCACGCCATGCGGGCGCCTTCCCCTCGTCAGGTTTATCGCCCCTCTCTGTCCCCGTGAGCTGAGGTAGCGTGGGGACGTGAGGGCCCTCCTCGTTGATTGCCTCGGCACTGTGAGGGGGAGGCGCCCAGCCACCCTCGACGTGATAGGGGCTGGCCCGAGGTCCATCGTCGGCGTCCTCCAGGCCCTCGGCTGTGATATCGTCCTGACCACGCCATCTGGCGCTCTTAGGATGCGGGGGGCCCTCCGTAGCTTCGACGTGCTGATGGTTAGCGCTATGACCTCTGATTTGACCTCCGCCTGGAGGACCGCTCGGGCCTGGCGGAGGTACTCTGAAGGCCCGGTCCTGGTCGGGGGGCCCGCTTGTGCCGACCCCCTGAGGGTCCTCGAGCGCGTGGGCTGCGACGTGTGCGTCATCGGGGAGGGCGAGTGGGCCCTCATGGAGCTCTGGCACGCTGGCTTGGAGAACGGCCTCCTCCCAAGAGACAGTATCCTGAGGGACATAAGAGGGCTGGCCTTCAGGACGAGAAAGGGGGCTCTGCTCGTCAACGAGCTCAGGCCTGCGAGCACGAGGAGGGAGCTGGCCTCTTTGCCGCTCCCGAGCCAGGAGGCCATAAGGGCATACCCGTTCTTCTGGGCCTGCCGGGTGTACGTAGAGGTTCTCAGGGGCTGCAGCAACTACTACCGGACGGAGCTCCCCCTCCCGGATGGCCGGGCCTGCACGGGCTGCGGGGCCTGCCGGACAGGGCCCTTGAGAAGGCGCTACTACTGCCCGGAGGGCATTCCCCCCGGCTGCGGCTACTGCTCTGTCCCGAGCTTTTTTGGCCCCTCGAGGAGCAGGCCGCCCGAGAAGATAGAGGCGGAGGTCAGGGGCCTCCTCAGGGCTGGGGCAAGGCGCATCGTGCTATCCGCATCCGATGTGCTCGATTACGGGCGGGACATGCTCGTAGAACCAGAGCCCCTGACGGATCCGAGGGAGCCGCCCGCCAACCTCGATGCCCTCGAGGACCTCTTCAGACGGGTGTGCTCCCTCCGGGAGGTCCGCAAGGGCGATGCCGTCGTCATGCTCGAGAACGCAAAGCCCTGCCTGGTCAGCAGCGATGTGGCAGAGCTTCTCGGCCGCTACTTCGGGGGGACGACCATAAACATAGGCGTGGAAACGGGCTCTGAAGAACACGCCCGGGCGCTTGGGCGCCCGTCGAGCCCCAGGGAGGCCATAAGGGCCATAAGGCTCCTGAGGGAAGCTGGCCTCAGGCCCTGCGCCTACTTCATTCACGGCCTCCCGGGCCAGGACGAGCGCACCGTGGGGGCAACGCTGAGGGCCATGGAGGAGGCCGTGAGGGCTGGCGCCGAGCGCATAATCATGTACCGGTTCAGGGCGCTCCCCATGTCCGCCCTCGGGGATTTCCCGAGCGCACCACCGGCCGCTAGGGACCCGCTGAGCGCAAGGCTCGTCCAGAGGGCCCGGGAGCTGAACGAGGCCCTGAAGGCCAGGTGGCTCGGGAAGCGCATCGAGGTAGTCGTGGCCTGCAGGCACCTGGGGAAGGAGGGCTACCTCGTGGCATACCCCATGAGGCATGGCCCTGTCGTGTTCCTGAAGGGCTCGGAGGGGCTCGTGGGCGCCGTCCTGACCGTGCGGATAACGGGCGTCGTATCGGACCGGGCGGTTCTCGGGAGCGTGTAAATAAGCGCCTTGCTCGTGGGGAAGATGCGCCTACCTCCCCCGGCTCAAGAACTTCGCTATGGTGTTTAGTTGTATCTCCTTCGTCCCCTCGTATATCTCCGTTATCTTGGCGTCCCTGTAGAAGCGTTCTACATCGTAATCGCCTATGTAGCCGTAGCCGCCCAGTATCT
>CAYUYX010000053.1:3283-7820 GCA_964449495.1 uncultured Candidatus Bathyarchaeia archaeon | reverse complement strand
CGCCCGAGCAGATGGAGGCCTTCATGAAGGAGGAGGAGCGCATGATGAGGGAGATGGTGGAGAAGATAAGGGCCGCTGGGGCGAACGTGGTCCTCTGCCAGAAGGGCATAGACGACATGGTGCAGCACTTCCTCGCCAGGGCCGGCATCCTGGCGGTGAGGCGCATCAAGAAGAGCGATATGGAGAAGCTATCCAAGGCCACGGGCGCAAGGATAGTTACGAACCTCGATGACCTGAAGCCGGAGGACCTCGGCTACGCCGAGCTCGTGGAGGAGCGCAAGGTGGGCGAGGACAAGATGGTCTTCGTGGAGGGCTGCAAGAACCCGAAGAGCGTTACCATCCTCATCAGGGGCGGGAGCGAGCGCGTGGTGGACGAGGCCGAGCGCTCCATCCACGACGCCCTCTGCGTGATAAAGGACGTGGTGGAGGAGCCCAGGATAGTGGCTGGGGGAGGGGCTCCCGAACTCGCGCTCGCCATGAGGCTCCGCGATTGGGCCGAGGGGCTGCCCGGCAAGGAGAAGAAGGCCGTAGATGCCTTCGCCACGGCCCTCGAGGCCATACCAATCACTCTCGCCGAGAACGCCGGCCTCGACCCGATAGAGATAATGGCGGAGCTCACGGCCCGCCACAAGAAGGGCGATGTATGGGCTGGCGTAGATGTGATAAACGGTAAGGTAGCCGATATGTGGGGCCTGGAGGTCTTCGAGCCAGCGCTCGTGAAGAAGCAGGTCATCAAGTCCGCCGCCGAGGCCGCAACGATGATACTGAAGATAGACGACGTGATAGCCGCTGCAAAGCTCAAGGAGAAGGGGCCGCCGAAGGGGCCTGAGGAGGAGACCGGCGCCGGAGAGGAATCATCAAGTGAGTTCGACTGAGCCCCCTGAGAAAGAGGTCTGCATAGGCCCGCCGGAGCTCACGAAGTACGAGCGAGCCCGGATAATCGAGACGAGGACGCTCCAGATAGCGATGGGGGCGCCGATACTCATCCCCCCTGAGGAGGCCCCGCCCGACCCTATTTTGATAGCCATGATGGAGCTCGAGCGCGGCATTCTCCCCATAACCATACGTCGCACGCTCCCGGACGGGAGCTACCAGGACATCCCCCTCTCCGTCCTCCTCGGTAGGAAAGAGCGAAAGTTTAATTAGGCGGGAGTTTGCCCGGTGGAAATCGCGGAGGAGGGCAGGAGATGTCGAGCGAGATACCGACCGTCCTCGTGGGCAAGAAGCCGCCGACGGCCTACCTCATCGCCGTGGCCTACCAGTTCAACTCGGGCAGCGACAAGGTGCGGCTGAGGGCGAGGGGCAGGGCCATCTCAACGGCCGTTACCGTGGCGGAGATGGCGAAGAGGACGCTGCCGAACGTGGAGGTCGAGAAGATAGAGATAGGCACGGAAATGGTCGGCGACCCGCCGAGGCCCGTCTCCACCATGGAGATACTATTGGTGAAGAGGGCGTGATAAGGCTCGACATCGGGGAGCCGGACTTCCCAACGCCGGGGCACGTGGTCGAGGAAGCGGGGAGGGCGCTCAGGGAGGGGCTGACGCACTACGGGCCGACGAGGGGATTGCCGGAGCTAAGAGAGGCTATTTGTGAGCACCTCTCATCCTTTGGCGTAGATGTCGGGCCAGATGAGGTGCTCGTAACCCCCGGGGCAAGCTTCGCCCTCTTCCTGGCCTTCAAGACAATCCTGAGGCCCGGGGATGAGGTAATCGTCCCCACGCCCGCCTGGTTCGTCTACCCGGAGCTCATCAGGCTGGCTGGCGGCCGCTGCGTGTTCGTCCGCTTTGGCCCGGGCTACGAGCCAGATGTGGAGGCCCTCGAGGAAGCGATTGGGGCGAGGACGAGGGCGCTCGTGGTGAACACACCAAACAACCCGACGGGCCACGTCCTAAGCGAGCGGGAGGCGGGAGCCCTCGCAGAGCTCGCCTTGGAACACGGCCTATACGTGGTATCAGATGAGGTGTACAAGCTCATAACGTACGATGGCGTCAGGCACGTGAGCTTTGCCGTCTTCAGCTCCCTCAGAGAGCGCCTCTTCCTCGTGGACGCCTTCTCCAAGGCCTACGCCATGACGGGCTGGAGGCTCGGCTACCTCGTTGCCCCGAGGGAGCTGTGCGATAAGGCGGAGGAGGTCCAGAGGGCGCTCATCATGTGCGTTCCCCCGTTCGTCCAGAGGGCCGGCGTAGCTGCGTTGAGGGGGCCCCAGGAGCCCGTGAGAGCGATGGTCGAGGAATACCGGGCCAGGAGGGACATGGCCCTCTCCATCCTCTCGGAGCTCCCCGGCCTGAGGGTGAGGAAGCCCGAGGGGGCCCTTTACCTCTTCCCCGACCTCTCGGCCTTCCGGCTGAGGGGCTCCGAGCTTGCCTCAGAGCTCGAGCGAGAGGCAGGCGTGAGGGTGATGCCCGGCGAGTTCTTCGGCCCCGGCTGGGGATGGCACGTGCGCATATCCTTCTGCAGGCCGAGGGAGGAGCTCTCAGAAGGGCTGAGGCGCATGGTGCGCTTCCTCGGGGCCCTGAGGAGATGACTTATTAAGGCCCCTCCGGGGCCATGCACAGGGTGAATTGCTTGAGCCAGCCTCCCTCGGAGTACGAGTTCTACGAGGGGGAGGAAATCGAGCGCAGGCTCCCCGAGGTTCTGGGGCGCTTCTTCATCCTCTACGCCCTCTGTAAGGTGGAGTACGAGGGGAGGGCGAAGAGCAGCCTCGACTGGGGCCTGAGAATTGTGATATCCAAGCCGGATGGGACGCTCATAATCCACGAGCGGGACAAGCACAAGCCGAGGAACTGGCAGCCCCCGGGCTGCAGGCTCTACTACCGGAGGAGGGGCGGGGGAGAGCGCTTCTCGACCTTAATAAGCATAAGGAAGAGGCCGAGGGAAATCATAAGGATAATCATAGAGAAGGCCCTCGCCCTCCTCGTGATAAACTACATCGCTCAGGAGGAGCTCCTCTTGGAGAAGACGGAGGCGGATTTGGTGGCCAAGGTCGTGGAGAGGCCAGAGCTGCTCGAAGAAGGGCTTGAGGTGCTCGACGTGGAGCACATGACCCCCCTCGGGACCATAGACCTCCTGGCCAGGGACAGGGAGGGGCGCCTCGTGGTGTGCGAGTTCAAGCGCTCCGTGGCGGGCCTCGACGCCGTCAGCCAGCTGAGGCGCTACGTGGAGCAGATGGCGGAGCTCCACGGGGAAGAGCGTGTCAGGGGCTTCCTCGTGGCCCCCGGCATAACGTCCACGGCCCTCATGTACTTGCGCAAGCTCGGCTTCGAGTTCAAGAGGCTCAGGTTCTAAGGGCCGAACCCCATAATACCTATATGCTGCTCACGGCAGTACTAACGGCCGTGGCCGGTGGGGTGGGCGGGGGCGCACGTAGTGCCTTAATAGCGTTGATGCTCCTGCTGATGCTATTGAGCCCTGTATGCGCTGTCTCGGCCTCAGAAAGCCCCTCTGCTTGTGATGATGCCTTCAGCGCCCATTCAGTGCATATTACACCTACATCACGACCGCCATTAGGATGCAAAGGGGCCGGGATTAAGCCCGAGGTCAGACCGCTATCGCCGAGCCCGGACGATTGGGTGGTTACCGGCACGGAGGTGAGGCGGGACGAGGTGATAGTTTTAGATGGAAACCTCGTAATCGAGGCGGGCGGGAACCTCACGCTAATAAACGTAACGTTATGCATGAATTGCTCGTACGATGGCGAGTGGCAAATAATGGTGAAATCGAGCGGTGTATTCAACGTGTTAAACGGCTCGACCATAACGGCGTACGACCCGTATTACAGGTACCTGTTCTACGTAAACGGCTCATTAATAATGCGAAACAGCGAGCTACACGGATGTCGCACGGGAATATTCATACGTAGCGACGAGGGGGTGGTGATTGAAAATAGCGTGATAAGCCATAACGGCGGTAGCATAGTCATCTGGAACTCCTCCGACATATCCGCATATCGGCTTTGGCTTTGGCATAACGACTATGGCATAGCCATCTGGAACTCCTCTAACATATCCATATCCAGATGCCGTATAAGCGATAACCTATCGATTGGCATATTCATCGGGGGCGGTACGATTGTGCCCACATCTGGATGCGATATGAGTAGCAACGGCTGTAGCGTAGGCATCTGGCCCTCTTCCAACATATCCATATCCGGGTGCGATGTAAGCGACAACCTCTGGTTTGGCGTCTACATCCTGTGGTCCTCCAACATATCCATGTCCGGATGCAGCGTAAGCGATAATTGGTATGAGGGCATACACATCTGTCTTTCCTCTGACATATCCATATCCGGATGTCATGTAAAAGGCAATGGTTATGATGGCGTATACGCCTACCGGTCCTCTGGCATATCCATGTCCGGATGTGATATAAGCGGTAATGGCTATAACGGCGTCTGCGTTGCGGATTCTCGTAAAATAACCATGTCTGAATGTCGTGTAAGAGGTAATGGCTATAACGGCATATGCGCCTGGGGGTCCTCTGTATCCGTGTCTGGATGTAGCATAAGCAATAATGGCCGCAATGGCATATACACCGAGGA
>CAYUYX010000053.1:0-3183 GCA_964449495.1 uncultured Candidatus Bathyarchaeia archaeon | reverse complement strand
AATATAACGGGCAACATCAGGCATGGCCTATGCACCCGTGGCGAATACGTAGTAAATGCCACATATAATTGGTGGGGCGGCCCGGATGGCCCGGAGTACAAGGCTGCGGGAGACCCGTACGACCCCGAGGAGGTATATAGCCACGACGGCCCCGAATATCTGATATACGAGCCGTGGCTGGGAGGGCCGGTCATAGAGATATTATCTCCAAGAAGCGGGGCCATAATAGAAGGCGACACCGTTACCATCGAGTGGAGCGTTGAGCCCGGGGCGTTTGATGTCGCCAGGGTGGAGATACGCCTGGACGATGGCCGATGGATAGATGTCACGGGCATGACGAGCTACACCTTCACGGGCTTAAGCGAGGGCGAGCACGTAGCAACCATCAGGGCGGTGGACGAGGCGGGAAATGTGGCGGAAGAGAGCGTGGAGTTCTACGTCAAGCTGCCCGAGGTCGCCCCACCGCCGGGGGCCCCGATACCGCCGGAGATGTTGGCGGGCGTGGCCACCGGCGTTATAGCTTCAGCGGCTACGGCGATAGTGATTAAGAGGAAGCGAGGATTTACCGTTCCCGCACCACCCCATGCAGCTTGTGCCCCCCCGTCGGCCCCGGCCGGCACGAAGGGAGGTTAGGAGGGCCGGGTCAGGCGAAAGCCCAGATGCCGTCAGCCAGCTGAGGCGCTGTGCAGAACCTGGGCCCTAAGCTCAGCTAAGCGTCGAGGAGCAACCTTATAAGGCAGGGGCGAGATATTGGTAAGGCGTCCAAGATGGCCAAGCTGACGCTTACTATCGATGAGAGGGTGATGGAGCTCCTCATCAAGCTCCGGAATACGTTAGACGAACTCATAGACTTGATTGAGGTAGAAACGGATGAAGAGCTCAAAGCCAGGCTTGATGAGGGGCTGAGGGATATAGCCGAGGGGCGTGTGAGACCGCTGGAGGAGTTCTTGAAAGAGCTGGAGGAATGAAGGAGCCATTAACGATAGGCAGCTCTCCTGTGGACGACATCTACTAATATGACTTGTTTATTCTCCTCATCTATACGGTAGAAGACACGGTAATCCCCGACACGGATATACCAGAGCGGCCTGGTCATCATTTTACGACCTACATAGGGGTTCACCTCTAATTCTCTAACAGCCATAAGCACACGATTTCTAGTATCTTTACTCAGCCTCCTAAAGGAGCGCTCGAACCGCTTTGTTGTAAGTAATCTAAATTCAGGTGGCATTACGATTTTCCTCCTTCTGAGGTAAAGTTCATGAGTGATGCTATGTCGCTTCTTCTTACCTCTCTTTCTTTCTTCTCCGCTTTTACGAGCTCCTCAAGCGTTTTTAAAAGTTTCTTGGCGATTTCTATATCTTCTAAGTTAGGTCTGAGCACAATGCGTATATGGCGAAAACGTATTTCTGTGAGTTCTATGTTCTCGGCAGAAATAACTTCCTCTGAAGGCTTGTATTCTATGGTTATTGGTTGCTCAGATACTTTTATCGCTTCGGCTACTTCTATTCTTCCATCCTCACGGCTAACCAGCATGCCTGCATCAATGAGCATATCAATAAATGCATTAATTCCGCCCTTAAATCGATGAATCTTTAATGGGACGTCAACCCGAGCTGCTATTCGGCGAACGAGCTCATCTCTTGATATAGATTTCTTTACTTTTATAAGATTGCATGTCCACCTGCTTAACTCATAAGCCGACAATATTGAGCGCAAGATACTCTTCGCCTCATCTTCTAAGCCGAGTTCGAGGGCTTTAGCATACTCACAGCCCTTTTCGGTTAGTTTATAGCTTTTCGGCCTCTCTCTGACAAGGAGACCGACCTTCATGAGAAACTTAGCATTACGACTGACCCATGTTTCATCCTTTCCTAACGTTTTTGCGACACTTTCATACGAAACCCCATGTTTGCAGGCGCCTACGATGCGGAACCCCAAGACTAGCTCTTGGAGCCTCTCATATGTGCACTCGGGGATAAGTCCTTCCCGGCGAACCTTTCTTCGTGCTTCTGGCTTTTTTGTCAAACTTTGCACCTCGTTTGAGGGCAAGTCTAAGCTTCTATATAAAGTTTTCCATCCACGGATATATCAAGCAAGAGAGCCGCGTGTAAAATGACACATATGCGCATTACTAACAAAGAATTCTTATTGAGAATTATATATCGGCTCCTTACCTTGCAATATGATGATAAAGCGCTTCTTTAAGGGACAGCACAGCAAACCCCCCGCCACACGACGTGGAGGCCCCGGGCCTCCGCCTCCTCCAGGGCCCTCCTGCTCGGGAGCGCAATCCTGTCCAGGCCGAGCCTCACGGCCAGGGCGTCCACCTCCGCCTTGTAGGGCCCCCTCGGGCGCATGCAGCCCAGCGCAACGGGCGTATCGGGGAACATGAGGCGTGCTATGGCCATGAGCTTTCCCACGTCGCCCGGCTTGGGGGGCTCCCGGCCCCAGAAGGGCGTTCCCCTCGTGGGCACGAATATTATGAGGACGAGCACATCTGGCCGGACGGCCCTGGCCATCTTGAGGGCCTCAAGCTCGCCTGAGAGGCGCCCGCCCTTCACGCCTATGCAGATGTGGGGCGCTATGACGGGGATGCCCGCCTCTTTCAGCGCCTCTAAGGAGGCCATGTAATCCTCAGGGCGCTTGTCGAGGCCTATCACGTCCCTTATGGTATCCTCATCTCCTACCAAATCGAATAGGGCTATATCAACGCCCGCCGAGCAAAGCTCCTCAGCAAGCCCCCTGTCCACGAGGCCCGGGTGAATGGCTATCTTCAAGCCGAAACGCTCTTTCACGGCTCTTATCGTGGGCAGGAAGGGCCTGACGGGCAGGACGCCATGCCTGTCGAAGCCGCCGGATATGAGGACGCCCTCCGCCCCCCTCCTGGCCAGGGAGGAGCAGAGCTCGAGGAGCTTGGTCGGGCTCTCCGCCGGAAGCATCCCCCTCAGGTAGCGCCCGAGGCAGTACCTGCACATCAGCTCGCACCTCCGGCCCGTTATCGATATCGGGGGGAAGCGCTCCCCCGGCCTGAAGGCCTGGAGCTCCCGGCCGAAGCCCGCCAACCTCGTGCGCCAGCAGGCCTCCGCCAGCTCGGAGAAGCGCCGGCCCTCTAAGGAGGAGAGGAGCTCCCTCAGCCCGCCTGGCCCGGAGGTCTTCTCGAGCGTCTCCTCAAGCCACCTC
>CAYUYX010000052.1:5046-7827 GCA_964449495.1 uncultured Candidatus Bathyarchaeia archaeon | reverse complement strand
CCCCTCCTGGCCCATACGCTCGATGCCCTGAAGGCGGTCGGCGTAAGCTCCGTCATCCTCGTCGTGGGGTACATGGAGGAGGCCATAAGGTCCTGGCTCGGGGACGGCGGGCGCCTCGGCCTCGAGGTCTCCTACGTGAGGCAGCCTGAGCAGAGGGGGACGGCCGATGCGATAGCCGTGGCCACGGGCGAGATAGGCCCTTATGAAGATGCCCTCGTGGTGTACGGGGACCTCCTCGTGGCCCCGGAGGCCCTCAGGAAGGTCTTGGACGAACACACGAGGCGGAGGCCCCTGGCCACCATAGGCGCTGTCCGGGTCAAGCGGCCCGAGCACTTCGGCGTCATGCTCGTGGAGGACGGCTGGCTCAAGAGGCTCGAGGAGAAGCCGAGGGGGAGGGAGTGGTCCGGCCCTCCTCTGGCGAACACGGGCATCTACGCCCTCACGCCCGAGGCCCTCCAGGCCATGCAGGACGTTGGGCCGTCCCCAAGGGGCGAGCTCGAGGCCACATCGGCTCTCCAGGAGCTGGCGGAGCAAGGCGATACCGTCCGCGTGGTAGAAATCGAGCCGGAGCACTGGCTCGACGTGGGGAGGCCCTGGGACCTGCTTGAGGCGAACGAGAGGGTCCTGAGGCGCATGGAGCCCGAGGTCCTCGGCAAGGTGGAGCCCGGCGCCTACCTGAACGGCCCCGTCTTCGTGGCGGAGGATGCCAGGGTGCGCTCGGGGGCATATGTAGAAGGGCCAGCCTACATAGGGCCTGGGGCGGACGTCGGGCCCAACTGCTACATAAGGCCCTGCACGAGCCTCGGGTGTGGGGTTCGCATAGGGAATGCCTGCGAGATAAAGAACAGCATAATCATGGAGGGGACGCACATAGGCCACCTCTCCTACGTGGGCGACAGCATCATAGGCGCTCACTGCAACCTCGGGGCCGGCACCATAACGGCCAACCTCCGCTTCGACAAGAAGACGATAAAGATGACCGTTAAAGGTGAGAGGCTCGACACGGGCCGGAGGAAGCTTGGGGCCGTGATGGGCGATTTCGCTCAGACGGGCATAGGCGCCCTCCTCATGCCGGGCGTTAGGGTATGGCCGAGGTGCTGGATAGGCCCTAACGTGGTGGTCGAGCGAGATGTAACGGAGGATGGGGCCTTCATCATGCTCCAGCAGAGCCTATCGAGGCGCAGGGCCGGGGGAGGGGAGGAAGGAGCCCGGTGAGGCCCAGGGTCCCAGAAGCGAACGTGGTCGTGAAGGATTGGCGCAAAGTGGATTTGCGTATAGCGCTCTGCTATCCCAACGTATATCGTGTAGGAATGGCAGGTCTCCCGATTAGGCTGTTGTACGCCCTCTTCAACACGAGGGAGGATGTGGTATGCGAGCGCTTCTTCCTCCCGGGCGAGGGCCTCGATACGCCAGAGCCCCTCAGCCTCGAGAGCGGGCGCCCTCTTCGGGACTTCGATGTGGTGGCCTTCACCTTCCAATACGAATGGGATTACCCCAACGCCCTAAGGATGCTCCTCATGGCCGGCATAAGGCTCAGGAGGAGGGAGCGGGCTGTCTCCGGCGGCCCGATTGTGTTAGCCGGCGGGCCCTGCGCCGTAGAGAACCCGGCCCCCATGTCGGATTTCGTGGATGTCTTCGCCATAGGGGATGCCGAGGTCCTCGTGGGCCCCACCGTGGAGGCGCTCAAGGAGGTGGTCGGGCGTGGCCCCGGGGCCCTCAGGGACTTAGCGGACACCAGGGGCCTCTACGTCCCGGGCGTTGGCCATAGGGCCGAGAGGGTGTGGCTCCCCGAGCTCGATGGAGCCCCCATGCCGAGGGCACAGGTCCTGCCGCTCGTGCCAGGGGAAAGCCCCCTCTCCTCCCCCTTCGGGCGAACCTTCAATCTCGAGCTCACGAGAGGATGCGGTCGCGGATGCCGCTTCTGTCTAATAGACCACATAACGAGGCCGAGGAGGGATAGGAGCGTCGAGGAGGCCATAGAGCTCATTAGGGAGGGGCTCAGGCTGACGCCAGCGGAGAAAGCGCTCATCATAGGGGCTGGCGTCTCCGACCACGAGGGCTTATGCGATATATGCGAGGCCCTGGTGGGAGAGGGCATTCGGCTCTCCATCCCCTCCATAAGGCCCGATAGGGTCTCCGAGGAGCTGGCCCGCTTCCTGGCCCTGGGGGGCCAGAGGAGGCTGACGATAGCGCCTGATGGGGCGACGCCGAGGATTAGGAATGTGCTGAACAAGAAGATGGATGATGAGGATGTCCTTGATGCGGCAAAGGCGGCTCTCTCGGGCGGGATGAGGGCCATAAAGCTGTACTTCATCGTGGGCGTCCCGGGGGAGAAGAAGGAGGATATCGAGGCGATAGTGGAGCTCTCCAAGCGCATAGCGGACCTCGGCTTCGGACCTCAGGGAGTTCACCTGAGCGTAAACCCCCTCGTCCCAAAGCCCTGGACGCCTTTCCAGTGGACGGGCATGGCGGATATCCGGTACGTGCGCTCCTGCCTGAGGCTCGTCAGGTCCGGTCTCCGGGGGGACATGCGCTTCGTGCTCAGCGGCCTCGACCCGAGGGTGGCCCGGCTCCAGGCCATCTTATCGCTCGGGGGGCCGGAGCTCGGCGGGGCCATAGAGCTCGCCGCCATTTACGGGGGAGGCCTCGGGGCCTGGAGAAGGGCCTTTAGGGAGGCTGGCCTGAGCCCGGAGCGCTACCTCGCCCCAAAGGAGCCGGATGAGCTCTTGCCGTGGGAGGAGGCCGTTGACGTGGGCATAAGCCGCTCACACCTCATCCGTG
>CAYUYX010000052.1:0-5036 GCA_964449495.1 uncultured Candidatus Bathyarchaeia archaeon | reverse complement strand
CTCTCGGGCGAGCCGACGCCGCCGTGCTGGGTCGAGTGCTCGGGCTGCGGCGTATGTCGGAGCTGAGCGCTCCCCCCGGCCCCCCTTCGGCAAAAAGTTAAGTAAGAGCGCTCCTCATCCAGCATGAGTGATGGCCTTGGAAATCGATAGGGAGCGCTTCAGGAGGGCTTTCCCCCACCTCGCAGAAGAGCTCGAGAGAGGCGCGGCCGTGATATCCATCAGGGCAGTCCGCTGGGACGAGAGGGCGGCGGAGGAGCTGGCGTCCGCAAGGCCGTACCGGGACCCCTGGGCCGGCTACATGCCCGATGTGGTGGCCTTCATAAGGAGGTGCGACACGGAGGAGGAGGCCCTCGAGATTATCGACTACATGGAGAAGCGGGGGAGGATAAGCCCTGAGTATGCAGATAAGTTGAGGAAGCAGCTGAGGGAAGAAGGCCTCAGGAGCTTCGGGCCGAAGAAAGAGCCCGGCTACTACTTCAGGGAGGCAGGCTATCTACGAGGGGCCGGGCGTTAGGCCAGATTGGGGCTCGAGAGCCCGCTGGCCACCTTCCTTATCAGGCTGGATAAACCTTCTATCGGGTTTCGGGCCCTAAAGGCTTCTACGATGTCCCAGAAGCTCACCAAGCCCGTCAGCCAGCCGTAGGCCAATATCGCTTCCGCCGCATCGGCGAGGCCATGCCTATCCATCCTCCCCGGCGCCTCCTCCCTGAGCCCCGAGGCCCTTAGGGCGTCGGCTAAGAAGCGGTTATCGAGCCTCCTGCCTACCGGGCGCCCTCCCTCGAGTGATAAGGCGAGGGAAAACGCGAAGTTCACGAGGGCATCCCCGAGACCTGCGAGGCCCTTATCGAGCAGGATGTCCCTGAGCTTCCTCCCCCGCCCGGCGAGCTTCCTGAGCTCCTCCTCGCTCATCTCTTGGCTCCCTGGGCAAAGCGCCCGAGAGCTGCCTCGAGCTCTTTGGAGAACTCCTCGTTCGTCGCCCTCGCCCTTTCTATGGCCTCTAAGAGGGCTTGCTCGGGCCTCTTTGCGCCCCTCATGCGGATGTGGAGTATGGAGCGGATTGGCCTCTCGAGCGGGTGGACCACGTCGTAGCCGCCTATATCGACCTCCGGGTCCCTCACGAGCTCCTTCTGGATGAGGTTGAGGAGGGTATGGCTCTCGCCGACTACCTCGAGCCTGAGCTCCCGGTCCGTCCTCCTGAGCACCCTCACCTCCACGCCCCAGCACCTCACAGGATTGCCTCCCCGTAATCCGAGGCTATCTTCCTCAGCTCTACGGAGCCGCAGGCCTCACATATAAGCTTCTTGTCCGGCCTCGCCTTGAGGATGTCCCCACAGCTCGAGCAGAAGGCATAGACGACCCCGAGCCTCTTGTTTACGAGGGTGAGGTGGCATATCCTGTTCTTCGTGTTTATCACCTTGGCCCTCACGATATCGCCCGGGCGGCAGGCGTTGTACATATCGCGGACCCTTATGCCCACGTTTGACTTGTGGATGAGGCCCGTGAAGAAGCCTGGGAGGTGCTTTGGCCCGACCATCCATATCCTCACGAGGGCGTACGTGCTGTGCGTCTCGAAGACCTCCCCGATGACCACCGCCCCCGGTCTCGGCCAGCAGGCGGCCCCCCTGAGCCTCATGGGCCTGAACACGCTCACCTTGTGCTCGGGGAGATTGAGGAGGAGGAATCCCACGTTCGCCGCCCTTATGTCGCCGTCCTCCACGTACGTGCCCGGCCCAGGGATAAACTCCTCTATCACGCCCACCTTGTCCCCCGGGACCACGAACATGCCCTGCCTCCTGACGGCCGACGACAAGCGAGCCACCCTCCGCCAGCGCCCCAGCAGGCTTAAGCGCCCTCGCCCTTCACGGACAGGAGGAGGAGCTCCGATATATCCATGACCCTGAGCTCCTCCTCTAAGCCAGCCGTCTTCACGGCGTCCTCCAACGTGATGAGGCAGAACGGGCAGGCAACGGCTATGACGTCGGCCCCGAGTTCAGCCGCATCCCTCACCCTGCGCTCCGCAAGCTTCTCGCCAGGGACATCAACCCACATGCGGCCTCCCCCGCCCTCGCAGCAGAGGCTCCTCGTCCTGTTCCTATCGAACTCGAGGAGCTCCACGCCGGGTATGGCCGATATGACGGCCCTCGGCTCATCAAATATGTTGTTCCTCTTCCCGAGGAAGCAGGGGTCATGGTAGACGACCTTGAGGCCCAGCCTCCCCGCAGGCTTGAGGCGCCCTTCCTCGAGGAGCTCCGAGAGGAGCACGGAGTGGTGGACGACATCGCCGAGCTCCCTCCCGTAGAGGTTCTTGAAGGCGTTGAAGCCGTGGGGGCAGGAGACCACTATCCTCTCCACCTTTTTGTCCTCGAAGAGCTTGAGGTTCTCATCCCTGAGCTCCTCAAAGAGGCCTTTCTCGCCTACCCCGTACACCTCGTTGCCGCAGCACGACTCGTCCTTCCCGAGCACACCAAAATCAAGGCCAGCTAAGTGGAAGAGCTCGCAGAGAGCCCTCGCTACCTCCTGAGCCCTCGTATCGTAAGCTGGAGTGCAGCCCACGAAGTAGAGCCACTCGGCTCCCTCGGAGATGGGCTTGAGCTCGAAGCCCAGGCCCTCGGCCCACTCCATGCGCTTGGCCCGCCCACGCCCCCACGGGTTCCCGTGCGTGAAGACGCTCTCCAGGGCGTCCCTGAGCGTCGGCGCTATACGGCCCTCCTCGACCAGCACGCTCCTCAGCTCTATGACGGCCTCGGCGGGCTTCACCTCCTTCGGGCAGCGCACCTCGCAGGTCCCGCACGTCGTGCAAGCCCAGAGCGCCTCCTCAGGCTCGAAGGACAGCTCCCTGAAGAGGCCCATGAGCCTCACAATCCTGCGCACGTTCAGGGGCGATTTTATGGAGACCGGGCATCCGCCGGTGCACATCCCGCACTGAATGCACTCGAGGAGCCTCAGCTCCTCCAAGAGCTGCGCCGTTATGGCCTGGGCGCCCGCCATTCCCCGGCACCGGGGCCCGTGATGGGGCTTGTTAAATAAGGGTTGCCGCAGCCCGATAGGACAGGCGAATGGCGAGGGCACTCACGAGGAGGATAGCTCCTCCAGTTTCTTAAGCCTTGACAGGATATTGGAGAAAATAGAGCGGGTGTAGGCTCTGTTTATGCGGAGGGCATCTCTTATCACCTTTTCGGCGAAGATGTGGTCAGAATAGCTCTTCTTAAAAGGCGTGCGAAGAGCGAGCAAGAGCTCCTTCGAGGAACGGGGAAGAATGCCATAATCTTTCAGCACGGCCTCCATATCCCTCAGGAGGGAGGCGAGTTCCTCCGCCGAGAGGCTACCGTGTATCCCATCTACGTCTAAGAGGATATCCAAGATGAAATCGTCCATAGAGGCTGTTTCCACGCCCAAATCCGATAGCTTCTGATTGCCCGGCATCCCAGCCGACATCACGACCACTATAGAGTAAGTTCCATCCGACCTGACCTTGAATACGCCCTCCTCAAGCGCTTCTACGGCCTCACGGCCAAAGCGTGAGGCTAATGCATCAAGCACGCTGGAATATAGCTCCTCCTCCGTCTTCTCATTTAAATCCAATATGAGGCCCACGTTTATACCAACGGAGGCGAGGGCCTTGAGCCCCTCTAAGGCCTCTTCTCTCCCTCCAGAGGAACGTATATCGAACTTAGCAGCTTCGCTCCCTAAGAGGGCTCTTATCACGACCTCATCCGTCTTCCCCTCGACGAGGATTACGGGCTTCCTCCTCAAGGAGGTACCCCCCTGGCGTAGAGCTCCAAATCCCTCAGGTCTATGCCCAAATCGGCCAATACCTGAGCATCCGGCCCTCTAAGGGCCCTCACCTCCAATAGGCCATCCGGGCTGAGGGAGAGATGGAAAATCTTGCCCTTTAAGCCCATATCCCGGCAGAGACGCAGGCAGATGTTCGTGAGCTCCAGGCTATGGGTGGATATGAGGATTTGGAGTTTTCTTTTCTCTGCTAAGCCGAGGATATTCTTCAGAACTACCTTCACAGCCCCTGGATGCTGATGGCGCTCCGGCTCTTCGAGCATTAAAAGGGTGTTCTCAAGGCTATTGGCAGCCATTAGCATATAGAGGGCTTGTTTAAAGCCATCGCCCATCTCATCTACGCGGATAGATGTCTCGGGCAAGAGGATGTGGAGGCCTAAAATGCCATCTTTAGGTGCATAGGTTATCCCGTCGAGCGTGGCCCCGTAGGCTTCCGAGAGAATAGCTATTATCTCCTTATCCGCCCTAATAGAGAGGACGGCATCCCAGAAGGCCTTTTCTATCCGGGGCAATCCCATGCCGGCGTCCGTGTCGAGGAGAAGGGCGTCACGGATGAACATCATCTCCCTGCGCTCCTGGGGGATATCGGATATCAGCGTCTTCCCAAGCCTATCTCCCCATAAATAACATGCTTTTCGAAATATCGTTTCCCCGGCTTTGTCCTTGAGGAACACCGTGGCCCTAATCTCATCTGCTCTCGGCTCGATGTTCATGGCCATGCTGATGTCGCTCGAAAAGCCAAGCTCTATTAATATGGGCTCCCTCGGCTTATAGCCATGCCATAACGCTCTCAACAATCCCTTCTTCCGGCCTGGGCTCCTCCTCCTCAGCAGATAATCGATGACATCCCTCCCCAACTGGTCCTTCTCCGTGAGAGCGGCCTTCACCAGGTAGAAAGCCTCTAAAATCGTGGATTTCCCCGTGTTGTTCTTCCCGATGAGGATGTTCACCTGCTCAAGCCCTCTCAAACGCCCGTTCTTTATCCCCCTGAAATTCCTTATAGTTATATCTCTTACGGCTACCTTCATCTCGGCCAAGTAGGTCCGCCAGAACTCTTAAGCGTTAGCGGGCACGACCACATCGGCCCTGTAGCCCTCCGTGAAGAAATACCTCGTGCGCCCCAGGGTCTCCACGTCGAGCTCCCTCACCCTCACCACTATGGGCATGTCGCCAACGGCCCGCCCGAGGACGAGGCAGTGGCCGGGCGGGAGCTCCCGGGCTATGGCCTTCACCGTATCGGCGTC
>CAYUYX010000051.1:0-7864 GCA_964449495.1 uncultured Candidatus Bathyarchaeia archaeon | reverse complement strand
ACGGCGTTGGGCCTGAGCGGGACCTCTTGGGTGGCCCTCCGGGTGGCTCTGACCAGGGCGTCGTAGAGGCCCCGCCTGAGGGGGAAATCGGAGCCAAGCCTCACGTAGAATATGATGGTCCCCGTGTCCTGGCAGATGGGCCTTGATGTCTCCTCCGCCAACCTCACGTCCTCAAGAATGGCCTCAAGCTGAGCACGCCCGATATCGCTCGTCTCCGTCTCGTAGGCCCGCTCAAGGGCCTCCCTCACGTCCCTCGGGAGCACCGTAACGGCCAGCCTGAGGAGCTCCGCAGCGGTCCGCTCTACTACTTGGAGCGACACGGCCTCCACCGGCCACCCCCGAGCCCATAGCCCTTATACGGGTTTCGGGCAAGAAAGCCCGTCAGGGCCCCCCGGCCTTCACGGCCTCCACGAGCACCATGTCCTCCCGCCCATCGGCGTGGATGAGGCGGGCCTTCTCCTCAAGCTCCTCCAACCTCGCCAGGAGGAAGCGCTTCTCCGCCTCTGAGAGCGAGAGCCCCTCGATGCGATCTCTTATGCGCCTCAAGAGCTCGTCAACGCTCCTCTTCCGTGGGGGCCTCACCTCCACCGCCAGGACCTTCAGCCCACAGGACTCCAGCGCCGCCCTCAGGATGGAGGAGTAGAGCGGCCCGAACCCGAAGGCCGGGAAATGCTCGTATAGAAGCGCCCTGACCTCCGGCCTGGCGCCAAGCTCCCCGAGCCCCTCAAGGAGCTCTCTGAGATGGGCGAGCTCGTTGAGGAAGCGGCTTACCTCCTCCCTGAGCGATGGCCCCTCATCCGCCGGGCACCACTCCCGCACGAGGAGGAAGCCCCCGGGTCGCAGGGCCCGGGAGACCTCGGCCAATATGGCCTTGATGAGGGGGAGGGGGTGATGGTGGAGCATGTGGGATATTATGGCCCCATCGAAGGCGTTGGGCCTGAGGGGGAGGGAGCACGCATCCGCCTGGATGAGGTGGGCCAGGCCCCCCCTCTTCCTAAGCTCCTCCCTGGCCCTCCTCAGGCCCTCCAAGGCCAGGTCCACGCCCACCAGCTCCCTCCCGCCGTCGAGCCCCGATAGGGCCAGCATATCCACCCCGAAGCCACATGCGCAATCGAGGATGAGCCCGACCAGCCTCGACGACAGGCGCCTCAGCTCCTCAAGCCTGCGTTCTACGGCCCTTTCCAGCTCCTCGTCTCCTACCTCAAGGGCTCTCGCATCAAAATGCCTTACCTCACGGAGCTTCCTCGCAAGGTAGACGGGGTTGGAGGACAGCTCTTGGCCAACGGCCCCCAAGGAGGCTCCCCCGGCCCTGCCGTCTCTCATGTAATAAATCTTGCCGGTCCGGTATCACAGGCCATCGCTCAGTTTCACCTCGCTCTGGGTCCCGCTCCTGCGCATCCCCGGCGATGCAGCTTAAATAGGCCCCGGGGCCCGCTATGTGGAGAGCAGGGGAGCTTAGGCCATGAGGGAGGTGAAGTACAAGCGCCTTACGGACCTGCCCAGGGTCGGTCCGGCGACGGAGAAAAAGCTCCGTGAGCTGGGCTTCACGACGGTGGAGGCCCTGGCCATGGCGAGCGTGAAGGAGCTGGTGGCAGCCGGCATAGGGGAGAAGGTGGCCCAGGAGATAATAAATGCGGCCCGCTCGGCCATAGCCCTCACGTTCGTATCGGCCGAGGAGCTCCTGAAGATGCAGGAGAGCGTAGAGCGCCTCACCACCGGCTCGAAGGCCTTAGACGCCCTCCTCGGGGGAGGCCTTGAGACGCAATCTATAACGGAGTTTTACGGTGAATTCGGCTCCGGGAAGTGCGTGGCCAAGGGGACGCCCGTCGCCTACATGAACCCGGATGAGCTTCACGTAGAGCCCATAGAGACCATTTACGAGCGCTATAAGGCCATGTACGGGGAGGTGCCCTACGGCGATGGCTTTGTCGTCCCCCTGAGGGGCGTGAAGGTCTTAGCTTTTACAGGCCAAGAGGTCAGGCCGGTAGAGGCCAAGTTCATGTACAAGGAGAAGGTAGATAGCATCCTGGTCATCAGGACAAGGCGTGGGCGTGAGATAAGGGCTACTCCTACGCACAGGTTCCTCGCTTTAAGTCGAGATGGCACGCTCACATGGGTCAAGGCTGAGGAGCTGAGGCCGGGAGACCCCATAGCCTTTCCTAAGCGAATGGCCATCGAGAGGCCTAAAAAGGACATCGAGCCCGATGATGCTTACTTCCTCGGCCTCTTCGTGGCCGAGGGGACGGCGAATCCTCTATCGATAACCATCAGCGAGCCAAAGCTCAAGGAATGGTTGATAGCTTACCTCAAGCGCCGGTTCGGCTTCGAGCCCACCGTGGAAGAGAAGCGAGGGGCCTTTAGAATACTGCTCAGGAAGCCCGTAAGAGAGTTCCTCGGGCCGTTGGTGAGGTGTAAGGCCGGCGATAAGTTCGTCCCCAGCGCCGTCCTCAACGGGTCCGAGGAAATCGTGCGGTTCTTCTTAGCTGGCTACTTAGATGGAGATGGCCATCTCTCTGATGTGGTGGAGGTAAGCACCAAGAGCGAGCGATTAGCCCACGAGCTGGCCTACCTTTTCGCAAGGCTGGGAATAAGCGTGGTCATGCGGGAGAAAGAGGTGAAGGGACGGAAGTACATGAGGTTAGTGATATGTGGAGAAGACAGGGCCAAGATAGCATCTCTACCGCTTAAGAAGAGGGATTACCACGTTGAAGTCAGGAACTCCGGCTACGGTTATCCGAGCTACGTGGGGGAGGTATTGCGTGAGGCCTTTAGGAGCGTCGTGGGCCATAGGGGATGTATGCCGAAGTCGCTCACGAGCGCTTATCGCAGAAATACCTTAGGTGATTTGTTCGCCAAAAACGGCTGGCGCTCCCGTAAGGTCATAAATGAGAAAACGTTGGAGCACGCTCTAAAATTCTTAAGGAGGCTTGAGAGCGAGCTCGTGAGGCTCTCCCGCTCCCTGATGGAAAAGCCCCTGACCGATGAGGTATTTCACCGTGTATATCGCCACCTTCCATTCCCGATAAGGCCCGTTCTCGCCAAGAGGCTTGGCTTAGCTAAGAGCTCCGTGGGGAACTACATCGCCCGGGGCCTCCCGAAAGATGCCGAGAGGCGTGAGGCCATAAGGCTCGCCCTCTTAGCGGAGATAGAGGAGAGATTGGCCAGGCTCCGTGCGCAGCTCCGCAAGCTCATGGCCATCATGGCCTTGAGCTGGGACTTCGTGGTAGATGTCCGTGAAGAGCCCTACCACGATTACGTATATGATTTCAGCGTCCCGGGCCCCGCTAACTTCGTGGGCGGGAACCTGCCGACCATACTGCACAACAGCCAGATATGTATGCAGCTCTGCGTGAACGTCCAGCTCCCGAGGGAGCGGGGCGGCCTTGAGGGCGGGGCGCTCTACATAGACACTGAGCACACCTTCAGGACGGAGCGCATCGTCCAGATGGCCAAGCACTTAGGCCTCGACCCGAAGGAGGTTGTGAAGAACATCATATATGCCGAGGCGTTCACGTCCGACCACCAGATGTTCCTCCTCGACCACGCCGACGAGGTGATAAAGGAGCGCAACATAAGGCTCATCATCATAGATTCCCTCACGGCCCACTTCAGGAGCGAGTATATCGGGCGGGAGAGCCTGGCTGAGCGCCAGCAGAAGCTGAACAAGCACCTCCACAAGCTCATAAGGCTCGCCAGGGCCTTCAACGCCGTAGCGGTCGTAACCAACCAGGTGATGGCGAAGCCGGATGTGTTCTTCGGGGACGCCGTTGCGCCCATAGGGGGCCACGTGGTAGCCCACACGAGCCACACACGCATATACCTGCGCAAGGGTAAGGGGCCGATACGTATAGCGAGGCTCGTGTCAAGCCCCTACCTGCCCGAGGGGGAGGCGGTCTTCAAGATAACGGAGAACGGCGTCGAGGACGTGGCCGAGGAGGAGTTGCCGAGGGGAAGGAGGAGATGAGGGGGAAGGCGAGGGAGGCCCTGCGGGCCTTCATCCTCTCCCTCACGTCCGGCAGGTACGCAGAGGCGGAGAGAGCGCTCAACTCGCTCGTGAAGCGCCTTGAGAAGAAGGGGGAGTGGGGCAGGGGGTACCTCCAGGCCCTGAGGGGCATGTTGAATGCGAGGAAATCGGGCGATAAGTACGCCTTCTCCATCACGCTCGAGGAGGAGACGAGCGAGCTGAAGAGGCTCCGCAGGGAGTTCAGGGGGCACACGAGGGCGAAGGGCCACTCCGATTACGACAAGGGCTTCTTCTCGGCCTGGAGGGACGTGGTCTCCATAGCCCTCGAGCTCAGGCGTCAGGCCCAATAGACGAGAACGGTGTACCAGAGCGTCCACGAGAAGAGCCACATGAAGAAGTACGCCTCTATGCCCGTGAAAGCCGCCTCCTTCCGCTTGAGGCCCTCTACGGCCCTGAAGGCCCTGTAGGTGAGGGGGTAGATGGCTATGGCGATGAGGAGGCCTGGGAGCCAGGGGAGGGGCTGGAGCTCGAGGCTGCTGAGGAAGGCGCTCAAGAAGCCCACGATGAAGCCGAGCAGCCCCCTCAAGTAATATATCAGGTCGGGCTTCCTCAAGGCATGCCCACCCCGGTGAGGCTCGTGGTTGGGGCGAGGGATTCCCTGAGCGGCCTTGACCTCGCAGCGGTGGTGAGGGAGCTATCCGGGACCATAGAGGGCTCACGCCTCGCCAACATCTACCAACTCGATAAAAATAAGTTCTTGCTGAAGCTCAGGAGGCCGGGCGCCACCCACAGGCTCCTCGTGGACCTGGGCGCCGGGGCCTACCTCACGTCGGCGGAGCTGAGGGCGCCGGAGAAACCGACGGGCTTCTGCATGGGGCTGAGGAAGGACCTTAGGGGCGGTAAGCTCGCCGGAGTAGGCCAGCATGACCTCGACAGGATATTGGTGCTCACCGTGAAGAAGGGCGGGGAGCCCTATAAGCTCATCTTCGAGCTCTTCGGGGGCGGAAACGTCGTTCTGGTGGGCTCGGACGGGCGGATAAAGAGGGTGCTGAGGCCCAGGGAGATGAGGGACCGCAGGCTCCTCGTCGGCGAGGCTTACGAGCCCCCTCCTCGCCCACCTATAGACGTAAGGAACGTCGATGCCAGCTCCCTGAGCGCCCTGAGGGACATGGGCTCAATCGAGCTCGTCAGAGGGCTCTCGAGGGCAACGGGCCTCGGGGGACCCTACCCAGAGGAAGTGCTCCTCAGGGCTGGCGTGGAGAAGGACAGGACGTGCTCCTCCCTCACGGGCGAGGAACTCGAGCTCATATCGAGGGCCCTCTCGGAGCTCGTGCGAGCGGTCTTAGAGGAGCCCCTTGAGCCCGGCGTGGTATTTGGGCCGGACGAGCGCCCAATCGACGTGGTTCCCATAAGGATGCGCAGGTACTCCGGCCTTAAGCTCGTCAGGTTTAACACGTTCAACGAGGCCTTGGATGCGTACTTCTCCTTGCTCGAGAGGCTCAGGGCCCGAGAGGAAATCTCGAGGGCGGCCGAGGATGAGATAAGGCGATTGGAGGAGATGTTAAGGGTCCAGGAAGAGGCGCTTGAGAAGTTCAGGAGAAAAGCCGAGGAGTTCTCCGCCCTCGGCAATGCCATATTCTCGCATCTTGACCAGCTGAACATGCTGCTCGAGGAGCTGAGGAAGATGAGAGATGAGCTCGGGGGGTGGGCCGCCCTGGCGGAGCGAGCAGAGGCCCTGAGGGCGAGGGGGCCTCCTTTCTCATGGATAACCAACATCTCCCGGAGCCGCCTCTACGTCGTCGTCAACTTAGACGGCCTCGAGGTAGAGCTCGATGTCCGGAAGAAGGCGCAGGACACGGCTTCAGCCTACTACGAGAAGGCGAAGAAGGCGAGGAGGAAGGCAAGAGGGGCTGCTGAGGCCTTGGAGAAGACCCGGCGAGCGCTTGAGGAAGCGAGGGCCAAGCTGGCGGCGGGGGAACGGGCAGCAGTGCCTATCCCGAGGCCAAAGCCCGTCCCGGAGGCCAGGAGGAGGGCCTGGTACGAGCAGTTCAGGTGGTTCCGCTCCTCAGATGACCTCCTGATAGTGGCTGGGAAGGACGCAGCGACCAACGAGCGGTTGGTCAAGCGCTACGCGGAGCCCGGGGACCTTCTCTTACACGCAGACATCCCGGGCGCCCCCTTTGTCCTCGTAAAGGCCGGGGGACGGGAGATACCGGAGCGCACGCTCCTCGAGGCCGCAGAGATTGCGGCTTCTTACTCAAGAGCATGGAAGTATGGTCTTGGGGCAGCAACAGTCATGTGCTTCAGGCCTGAGCAGGCCAGGAAAATCGGTCCTCATGGGGAGAAGCTTCCGAGGGGAGCTTTTTACATATCGGGCTCGAAGAGATATATAAGGGGGGTGAGGCTCAACCTGGCAATAGGGCTTTTAAAAACGGGGGAAGGCCCCTTCAGGCTCGTATTAGGCCCTGTTGGGGCGATTAGCTCGAGAACCGATGCGTACGTCATCATCAAGCCCGGGGACCTGAAGGCCGAGGAGCTCGTACACGAGGCCATCAAGGTCCTCAGGAGGAGGAGAGGTAGGCTCGAGCTGCCGAGGGAGGAGGTCGAGAGGGTTAAGGCCCTCGTGCCCTATGGGCGGGGGGCCATCGCAGGAGGCCCGTCCTGAATGGGCTATCATCAAACCTTTTTATCCGCATGGCCCTCCGTACGGTGCGAGGGTGGGGAGGGTGAACGGGGAACCCGAGATACCGCTGCTCGTGAGGGACGTGATGAGCAGCCCGGTGGTTACCGTCCGGGAAGACGACACGGTGGAGAAGGTGGCGGAGCTCATGGACGAGTACGGCATAGGCAGCGTCGTCGTGGTCCGGGACAAGGACGAGCCGGTGGGCGTCATCACCGAGCGGGATATCGTCCGCCAGGTGGTGGCGAAGAACAGGAAGCCCAGCGAGGTGAGGGCGGCGGAGATAATGAGCGCCCCCCTCTTCACCATAGAGCCGGATAGGGACGTGAAGGAGGCGGCCAGGACGATGGGGCGCTACGACATAAGGAGGCTCATCGTCATGCACAAGGGGAAGATGGTGGGCATAGTGAGCAGCAGGGATATCCTCCGGGCCGTCCCATCCCTCATCGACGTGATGGTGGAGAAATGCAGGGCCGGGCTCGTGGGGCCGCCGGAGGAGGAGACAGAGGCCATCCCCATGACGGGCTACTGTGATATATGTGGCCGCTGGAGCGACTCGCTCATCGAGATAAACGGGCAGTTCATCTGCGAGGAATGCCGGGCCGAGCTCGAGAGGGAGGAATGAGCAGCGCTCAGCGGGAAGCGGTGAGGGCCACGGCTTCCGCCGACCTGAACGTGCGTGATGTCCACCTTCTCCACATGGGGCGCTTGCTTGAGGGGTGCATTTCCATCTCAAACGGCATTATAATATATGTGGGCCGAGAGGCCGGGGCGCCCAGGGCAGAGCGGGCCCTGAGGGGCCGTGGTCTCCTCGCCCTCCCCGGCCCCATCGACGCTCACGTCCACCTCCGGGATGAGGCCCTCTCCTACAAGGAGGACTTCTACACGGGGACGTGCTCCGCCGTGGCGGGGGGCATAACAAGCGTCCTCGATATGCCCAACACCGTGCCGCCCGTGAACTCCGCATCGAGGCTTGAGGAGAGGGCTGCCAAGGCCAGGCGGAAAGCGGTAGCCAACGTGGGCTTCTTCTCCCTCTTCCCCGCAAGATTGGATGAGATAGGGGGCATCGCCGGGGCGGGGGCGGTGGGCTTCAAGGTGTACCTCCACGAGCCGAAGACGGCCCTGCCCATCTGGGAAGAGGCTGTCCTGAGGGAGGCGGTGCTGCTCGCCAATCGGGCTGGCTTGCCGGTGGCGTTTCACGCAGAGGACAGGGAGGTCAT
>CAYUYX010000050.1:0-7876 GCA_964449495.1 uncultured Candidatus Bathyarchaeia archaeon | reverse complement strand
CATAGGAGGCGGCCTCTCCGGCATGACGGCCGCCTTAGAGCTGGCGAGGCAGGGCTTTGAAGTCCACATCGTGGAGCGGGAGCCGGAGCTGGGCGGGAACTTAAGGCACGTCTACTACACGCTCGACGGGCACGACCCGCAGGAGCTCCTATCAAGGCTCGTCCGTGAGGTAGAGGCCAACCCGCTCATCCACGTCCACAAGGAGGCCGAGGTGGTGGAGGTAGGCGGCTACATAGGCAATTTCGAGACCACCATCAGGGAGGGGGGCGAGGAGAAGGTCATAAGACACGGCGTTGTAATAGTGGCCACTGGCGCAGAGCCCCTCAAGCCATACGGGGAGTTCCTCTACGGAGAGGACCCCCGTGTCCTCACGCAGGTGGAGCTGGAGGAGCGCCTCGCCAAGGGCGAGTTCAAGGCCAGGCGTGTCGTGATGATACAGTGCGTTGGCTCAAGGACGCCGGAGAGGCCCTACTGCTCAAGGATATGCTGCTCCCACGCCGTTAAGAACGCCCTTAAGATAAAGGAGCTCAGCCCCGATACGGAAGTGCTCGTCCTATGCCGGGATGTGCGTACCTACGGCTTCAGGGAGCTCTACTACAGGCGGGCCCGTGAGCTCGGCGTCCTATTCGTCCGCTACGACCCTGAGAAGAAGCCCGAGGTGGTGCGCTCTGGCGACAAGCTCCTCGTGAAGTTCTACGACCCCGTGATGCGCTCGGAGGTGGTGGCCGAGGCGGATATCGTGGCCCTCAGCACGGCCGTGGTGCCCAGGCAGGACGCTGAGGAGCTGGCGAAGAAGCTGAAGGTCCCGCTCAGCCAAGATGGCTTCTTCTTGGAGGCGCACGTGAAGCTCAGGCCCCTCGATTTCGCTTCCGATGGCATCTTCCTCTGCGGGCTCGCCCACTACCCGAAGTTCATAGAGGAATCCATAGCCCAGGCCTGCGGGGCCGCTGCGAGGGCTGCCACCGTGCTGTCGAGGCCCGTGATAGAGGTCGAGGCGGCTGTCGCAAGCGTGGACGAGGAGCGCTGCAGGGGATGCGGGCGCTGCGAGGGGGTGTGCGAGTTCGGGGCGACGAAGGTGGTCGAGCTCGATGGGCGCTTGGTGGCCCAGGTGAACGAGGCGCTGTGCAAGGGCTGTGGGGCCTGCGCCGTCAGGTGCCCGACGGGCGCCATCCGGATAAAGCACTTCACACCGGAACAAATATTAGCGATGGCGGAGGCGGCTGTGGGGTGATGGGGGATGAGCGGTAGAGGAGAGGAGTTCGAGCCCCGCATAGTGGCCTTCTGCTGCAACTGGTGCGCTTATGCTGGCGCCGACCTGGCCGGTATAAGCCGTTTCCAATACCCGCCCACCGTCCGCATCATCCGTGTCATGTGCTCCGGCATGGTGGACATGAGCTACATCCTCAAGGCGTTCGAGGCCGGTGCTGATGGCGTCCTCGTGGCTGGCTGCCATCCGGGCGATTGCCACTACCTGACCGGGAACCTCAAGGCCGAGAAAGAGGTCGAGAGGACGAAGAAGCTCCTCGACGTGATAGGCATCGGGGCAGAGCGCTTGAGGCTTGAGTGGGTTTCGGCTTCAGAGGGCGAGAAGTTCGCCAGGGTGATAAAGGAGTTCACAGAGGAGCTCAAGCAGCTTGGGCCGAGCCCGCTTAAGGGCTCTGGGCCAGGCACGGCCACAAACGGGGGCTCTTCGTCCTCCCTGGCCCTTGAGGTAAGGCGCAGGCCATCCTTCGCCGATGAGATATTGGCCGAGGAGCCCCTGTGGCGCTGTCTGGGCTGCTACCTCTGCCACGACACGTGCCCCGGCGGCATAAGGATAGCGGAGGTCGTCAGGGCGACGAGGACTATGGCCCCGAGGGACGAGGTCGACCGCCTCTGCGCCCACGACGCCATCCCCCTCATGTGGGCGAGGATGATGGCCAATCCGGCCCTGAAGCCCAACAAGCTGGGCTGGCTCCCGGAGGGGGCGAGGGTGGCCGAGAAGGGCGATGTGCTATACTTCGTGGGCTGCCTGCCCCAATACGACGCCATGCTCGAGGAATGGGAGCTCAATTCCGTGGGCATAGCCCGAGCGGCCGTCCTCGTGATGAACAGGCTCGGCATAGAGCCCGTCGTGCTGAAGGAGGAGCGCTGCTGTGGCCACGACCTTCTCTGGACTGGCGATACGGAGAACTTCGAGCGCCTGGCCCGCCTGAACGTGGAGATGATAAAGGCATCTGGCGCAAAGAAGGTCGTAACGACCTGTCCGGAGTGCTACAGGACGCTGAAGCTCGATTATCCAGAGGTGGTGGGCGATACGGGCTTCGAGGTCGTCCACATCTCGGAGCTGTTGTGCGAGGCCCTGGAGGAGGGGAAGCTCAAGTTCGAGCGCCAGCTCAATAGGAAGATAACCTACCACGACTCCTGCCGGCTCGGGAGGCACATGGGCATCTATGAGGAGCCGAGGAAGCTCATAACGGCCATCCCTGGCGTTGAGCTCGTGGAGATGGAGAGGAACAGGGCGGAGGCGGCCTGCTGCGGCATGAGCGCCTGGCTGCTCTGCGGGGAGGTGTCCAAGCGCCTCCAGCTCGAGAGGCTGAAGGAGGCCAGGGGGACGGGCGCCGACCAGCTCGTGGTGGGCTGCCACAAGTGCAAGATACACTTCAAGTGCGTGATGGACGAGAAGCTCCCGCCGGGATACGAGGACATCAAGATGCCAATAGCGGAGCTCACGGAGCTCGTAGCCGAAGCGCTCGGGATAGAGCTCAAATAATAGAGGCTATTTTCCTTCTTTAAATCTCCCCACTTATCTAATTTGTTCGAGAAGCCTGTCGGCCTTCACCCTGAGCATCCTCATGCCCAACTCGTCCGGCGGTATGCCCATGGCGAGGCCGAGGAGCTGCGAGTAGTATAGGACCGGTATGCCGTACTGCGTCCCGAGCTTCTTCTCGGCCATGGGCTGGTTGAAGTCGTACATGAAGTGGCAGGCCGGGCAGACCGTTATGAGGCTTGCTGCTCCCGCCTCCTTCACACGCCCGAGCTTGTCCCCCACGAGCTTGAGCGTGTGGTCGAAATCGACGCCCACTATCGGGCCCCCGCAGCACTGCCCCTCGTCCGGGTAGTCCACGCACCTTGCGCCCGTGAGGGAGATGAGCTCCTTCAGCACCCTCGGGTTGTCCGGGTCGTCGAACCGCATGACCTCCGCTGGCCTTAGGAGGTGGCAGCCGGTGTGCTGGGCCACCACGAGCTTGTCGAGGGGCCTCACGACCTTCTCCTTCAGCTTGTCCACGCCCACGTCCTCTAAGAGGACATGTATGAAGTGCTTGGCGTCTGCCTCGCCCTTATACTCAAGGCCTATCCGCCCGAGCTGCTCGTTTACCCAGTCGTGTAGCTCCCTGTTCTCCCTCAGCTCCATGGCCGTGTGGTGGAGGGTGCTGAAGCAGCCGTTGCAGAGGGTCAGGATGTCGAGCCCCTCTCGCTCGGCTATGGCCAGGTTCCGGGCCGCCAGGAGGACGGCCGCCTCGTGGCTGACGCCATCGATGGGGAAGCCGCAGCAATTGTAATCCGGCATGTCCACGAGCTCTATGCCGAGCTCTTTGGCCACCCTCCGGGCCGATACCTCGTAGCTAAGCTCCCTGTAGGGGATGAGGCAGCCGAGGTAGAGCAGGTATCTCGCCATACTACTTCCCCTCCCCTGCTTTCTTCACGAGCTCTAACAGGTCCGTGGCATCGAGGAGGGCCTTTACCTGCTCGGCGTTTATCTCCGGGAGCGGGGGGAGGCCCTGCTTCTCCCTCATCCTGAGCCTCGACGTAGGTATCTTGTATGCGAGGCCCGTGCTGTATATGGTATTCGCCTGCTCCCTGAAGACGAGCGGTATGTTGCCCTCCCTCGCAGCCAGATTGCGGAGGGCGATGGATATGTTCGTGAAGCCCACGTCCCTCGGGCACCTATCAACGCACGTGAAGCAGCTCGCACACATCCATATCTCCCGCCCGCTCAGGATGTCCCTGAGGCTCCAGGGGAAACGCCTGGCCGGGGCCTCGCTTTCCTCGCCCAATTTAGGCCACCTCGCCCGCATACAGGGCTATAGATAAAAGTCTTTCACCTCCTTGACCTGAGTAAGTGCATATCGGGATGCCGAGCCAGGCGGAGCCCGGATAGGGCGCGCTGGACCTCCTCCCACGGTGGTCGCCTCACGGTTAATTTTAAGAGGACCAGCCCGTCGGCCTCAGCGGGATGGACGGCATGAGCAGGCAGATGTCCAACGTCGTGAAGGTGGACCCGGAGTTCAAGCACAGGGTGGCCAGCCTCCCCGGTGCGGATAAGCTGATGGTGTGCTTCCAGTGCGGCACGTGCTCCTCCGATTGCCCGGTGGCGAGGCGTGTGGACATCTTCAGGCCGAGGACCATCATACGCCTCGCTGTCCTGGGCCTCAAGAGCGCCCTCTTCGACGATGGCATTATATGGCTCTGCATGAACTGCTACACCTGCCAAGAGCACTGCCCCCAGGGCGTGAGGCCTACGGAGGTCATAGAGGCCCTGAGGACCCTGGCCGTGGCAGAGGGGCGCTTTCACCCGAGCTTGAGGGCTAAGATTGAGCCCATATTCAAGTTCGGGCGTATGTACGAGATAACAGAATTCGAGAACGAGACAAGAGATATGTACGGGCTCCCGCCAGTCCCGCCCGTGAACGTGGAGGAGATGCGCTTCATCTTAGTTCGCACGAAGGTGGACAGGCTCTTGGGCGTAGAGATAGGCTTTAAAGAGAAGAGCGCCGACGTGGGGCATGCGCCCGAGCCCATGGAGGGGTGAAGGATGGGGGAGAGCGTCCTCGTCCTCGACCTGAGGGAGGCGGACCCGGAGTTCAGGCGCGCTGTCGAGCGTATTCCAGGGGCCGAGAGGCTTAGCCTCTGCCTCCAGTGCGGCTCCTGCACGGCCGATTGCCCCGTGGCGAAGCGCACGGAGGACTTCAGGCCCCGCCTCATCGCCCGCCTGGCCCTCCTGGGCTTCAAGGAGCGCCTCTTCTCTGGCGATACGCTCTGGCTCTGCGCTGGCTGCTTCAATTGCGTGGAGCACTGCCCTGAGCGGGTGAGGCCTACGGAGGTCATAGAGGCCTTAAGGACCCTGGCCGTGGCAGAGGGGCGCTTTCACCCGAGCTTGAGGGCTAAGATTGAGCCCATATTCAAGTTCGGGCGTATGTACGAGATAACAGAATTCGAGAACGAGACAAGAGATATGTACGGGCTCCCGCCCGTGCCAGACGTGAACATCGAGGAGTTGCGCCACATACTGGCCCGCACGAAGGTGGACAAGCTCTTGGGCGTGGAAATGGGAGGTGAATGAGATGGCCCGTTATGGCCTCTTCCTGGGCTGCACCGTCCCGGCCAGGCTCGTGGCGTACGACCTATCGACAAGGCGTGTCTTCGAGGCCCTCGGCGTAGAGCTCATCGATTTGAGGGGCGTGGGGTGCTGTGGCTCGCCGGACATGGCGTCCGTGAGCAAGGAGGCAGCCCTGGCCGTAGCAGCCTGGAACCTTGCTCTTGCGGAAGAGCAGGGCGTTGACACGCTCGTAACCCTCTGCAACGGTTGTAACGAGGTTCTCTCGAGGGCCGTGGAAGAACTCAAGGACGAGGAGCTCAGGAGCACTGTGAACGCCGTTCTGAAGGAGACCGGCCACGAGTACAAGGGCGGGGTAATCGTCAAGCACATCGTGAGGGTCCTCTACGAGGACGTGGGCGTCGAGAGAGTGCGTGAGGCCGTTAAGAAGCCCCTGAAGGGCCTTAAGGTGGCCGTCCACTACGGATGCCATCTCCTCCGCCCCTCGGAGGTCCTGAAGTTCGACGACCCGGATAACCCGAGGAGCCTCGACGAGCTCGTGGAGGCCACGGGGGCCACGAGCATCCCCTACATGGACAAGCTGGAGTGCTGCGGCCTCCCCGTCTTAGCGGTCCGTGAGGAGCTGGCCTACGCCATAGCGAGGGACAAGATAAGGGCGGCGAGGGAGGCGGGGGCGGACGTGCTCGTAACGGTCTGCCCGTTCTGCTACCTCCACCTGGAGAACACGCAGGTCCTCGGCGAGGTGCCGGAGGAGGAGCAGGTCCCCGTCCTCCACTACCCGCAGCTCCTCGGCCTCGCCATGGGCATGGAGCCCGATGATGTTGGTCTCTACGAGAACAAGCTCGATGCAAGCAAGGTCCTCGATGTCCTCGGCTGAAGAAGCCCCCTAAGGGCTTGGAAGCTGGCTTAACGCCACGATGCCTTTCTTCCGATACAGACCCGCGGGCATGTGAACATCATCGTCGGAAATCCACCGGCACGCCTGTTAGAATCCGTGAGGATAATAGGATTCTCAGGGCGTTATTGCGAGGGTCCGTGGCCGATTTTGTCGGCAGGCCCCTCTGGGACGCCGAGCCCTGCGTCTGCGGGGGGAGGGCCTCTGAAACGGAGAACCCTTAATTACTCAACGGGCCCTTTCCCTGGGGCGAGTGGAATTGAGAGGTAGCCGCATGGCTCTGGCCACAGGTATCGCTCTGCTCCTCTTCATCATGGCCTCGGCGGTAGCGCATGGCGTTGCTCAGGTGGCGCCCGCTTCCCCGGCCCAGGCGATGGCGGACGACGGAGGGCTCAGGAGCAAGCCGGCCGTGCCCGAGGGATATACGCACAGGCCCATAATCGAGCTCTTCACGGGCCTCTGGTGTCCCCCCTGCATGGATAACATGCACCCCGCCCTCGACCGCTACTACAGCAACGATTGGGAGCCGGAGGCCCCGGACCATCCATGCCATATAATAGAGTTCCACGTCAGGTGGGGCCGTACGGACGAGCTCGCCACGAGCGAATCGGAGGAATGGGCCCGGAGGCGGGGGATAACGGGCGTCCCGAGCTACTGGGCCGATATGGTAGAGCTCGAGGTGGGGGCTGGCGACCCTACCTCGGCCTACTACGGGCTCAAGGAGCACTTGAACTCCGTGGGGGACGATGAAGTCGACCCGGTCGTCCTCCTCGTCGAGCAGCGCAGGGATGGCCGCCTCTTCAACGTAACGGTCCGCATGAGGTACGTGGGCCTGAAGGACGAGCTGCCCGTCGTGCTCTACGTCTTCATGGCGGAGGACGAGGTGAGGGCCTGGAGCACGTATCTCGAGGAGTACACGACCTGTCGTTACGTCTTCAGGGGCTTCGCCATAAAGGGCCTCAGCTTATCGCTCCCGAGGGGCGAGTGGGTGGAGAAGTGGACCCTCTGGTCCGCCCAGAACGCAAAGGACCCCACGAAGGTCCACGCCGTGGCCGTCCTGTACAGGCAGGGCGGGAGGGCCATAGCCTCCGCCTGCGATGTGTGCTCCGCCCACGATATGGCCGATGAGCAGGCGCCGGAGATAGATGGCCCGTACAGGTCGCCCGATGAGGTCTGGCCCGGCCAGAGCGTGTGTATATCCGCCCGGGTGGCGGACGACACGGGCGTCCTCGCCGTCTTCCTAGCCTACCGAGTTGGCGGAGGGGATTGGCAGGAGCTGCCCATGAGCTATAACGGCTCCGCCTACGTGGCCACCATAGGGCCCTTCGAGGCCGGCGATGTGGTAACGTACAGGGTGATGGCTTACGATATACCCGGTAATCTCGCATGTGCGGAGGACGGCTTCACGGTCGGGGGAGGGGCCGAGGACACGGAGCCGCCCGTGATAGACACCATCTGGACGGAGCCAGCTCAACCTGGCCCAAACGAGCCCTTCTACGTGTACGTGGCGGCCCAGGATGAGGGCTCCGGCGTGGCGAGCGTCGTCGTATGCCTCTCGGTGAACGGGCAAGATGTCAGCTGCGTGATGGCCGAGCAGGTGAACGCCACCACTTGGAGAGCCGAGATGCCCGGCCAGCCAGCTGGCTCATCGCTCGTCATCCACA
>CAYUYX010000049.1:0-7877 GCA_964449495.1 uncultured Candidatus Bathyarchaeia archaeon | reverse complement strand
ATCGCAGCCTGCCACGCCCTTCGTCGGCGCCCGAGCCGAGCCATCCACCAGGCGGGTTGGCGTGCCGGGCCTACTCCGGCGTCCCCACCTCGGGTGCTGCCCACGGCCTCTGCGTGGCGGTCATAGTGAGCGTGAGCTGGGGTGGGCTCACGCCCCTTTCGCCCTTCACCCCACGAGCCAAATGCTCGGGGGCTGCATTCAGCCCAGGCCTTAGAAAGGCTGAGGGGGGCTATAAGGCTTTCGCTAAATATCGTTCATGTGGGAGACACCGGTAGGGCGATGGGGCCTCAGGAGGTTATCGCCCGGCACGATAGCCGGAGGGAAGATAGGCTGTTTTGGCCGGAGGTCGGCCTGGAGGAGGCCCGAGGGAGCCGATGGCCCTTATGAGGCGAGCACGTCCATGAGCTTGAACTCGACCGTGTCCACCAGGCCCTTGTCCGTTATCCTAAGCTCCGGCAGGACGGGCAGGGATATGAGCGATAAGGTCATGAAGGGCGCCCTCATGGTGCAGCCGAGCTCGGACCAGGCCTTCTCAAGGGCCTTCACCTTCTCGGCCACCACCTCGACGGGCTCCTCGGAGATGAGGCCGGCTATCGGGAGCTCGAGCATGGCGAGGCGCCTGCCAGCTCTGTAGATGGCCATCCCCCCGCCCGCCTCGGCCAGGGCGTTCGCCGCCAGGGCCATGTCGTGCTCGTTTACGCCTACCACCACGAGGTTGTGGCTATCGTGGGCGACCGTCGAGGCGGCGGCTCCGGCCTTAAGACCGAAGCCCTTCACGAGCCCCCGGCCTATGTTCCCCGTGGCCTTGTGGCGCTCTACCACGGCCACGAGGGCGATGTCGTCCTCCGGGCTCGGCCTTATGCGTCCTCGCGAGATAGCCACTTCCTCCACAAGGTGCTTAGTCGTGGCCTTCCCCTCTTCCACGCCTATGACGTGCGCTTTGACACGCCCTTCTGCGGGCTCCTTCACCACGAGCTCGAAGTCCTCTGGGCGGAGGGGCCTTCTCAGCCTCACGGTTTGCCTCGCCTCCTTCGGGTAAGGGCGCTTTGCCGGCCTCACCATCATCACCCCTCCTCTTGCAACGACGGAGCCATCCGAGATTACCATGTCCACCTCGACCTTCTCGAGGTCGGAGAGCAACACGATGTCTGCGGCTCTCCCCGGGCCTATAGCCCCTATGTAGTGGTCGAGGCGGAAGTGCTCGGCCGGATTTATCGTGGCCATCTGGATGGCCACCACGGGGTCAACGCCCTCCTCTATGGCCCTCCTCACCACGTGGTCGATATGGCCCTCTTCGAGCAGGTCATCTGGATGCCTATCGTCCGTAACGAGGACCGCCCTCCTCGGGCTGAGTCCGAGGCTCGTTATGGCCCTTATGCACGCCTTGAGGTCCTTCCAGGCCGAGCCCTCCCTTATCATGGCCCACATGCCGAGCCTCAGGCGCTCCGCTACCTCCTCCGGCCTCGTGGCCTCGTGGCAGGAGCTTATGCCAGCACAGACGTACGCGTTGAGCTCGGCCCCTATTATGCCATCAGAATGGCCCTCTATGGGCTTCCCCGTGCGCATGGCGGCCCTGAGCTTCGCCACGACGGCCTCGTCCTTCGCGAGGACACCGGGGTAATTCATCATCTCCCCGAGGGCCACCACGCCGGGCCAGGAGAGGGCTTCCTCTATGTCCTTGGCGGTCAGCTCGGCCCCAGCTGTCTCGAACTCGGGGGAAGAGGCTGGAACACACGAGGGAACGCACAGGAAGACCTTTAGGGGGAGCTGGCGGCTCTCCTCCCATACCATCCTCAAGCCCTTCATGCCGAGCACGTTGGCTATCTCGTGCGGGTCGGCGAAGATGGCCGTTGTCCCCCTCGGCACGACGGCTCTTGCGAACTCGGAGAAGGTTATCATGGCGCTCTCCACGTGCACGTGGGCGTCTATGAAGCCCGGGCATGCGTAGAGGCCGTCGGCCTTGATGACGTGCGTGTGCCCCCCTACGGCGTGAGAGGCGTCCCCCACGAGGGCTATCCTGTCCTTCCTCACGGCTATGTCAATGCCCTCCTGGAGCTCGCCCGTGAAGACGTTCACGAGCGTTGCGCCCTTGACGACCATATCGGCCTTCAGGCGCCCGAGGGCCACGTCTACGAGCTCGGGGAACACATCGGATAGCTCCGTCCTCACGGGCCGGTAGGACAAGGGGCTTCCCCGGCGTTCCAGCCCATCCCGGGATATAGCTTTAAGGGCCACCTGCTCCAAGCCCGGTAGGCCATGAGGTTGAGCGAGCTGTTAAGCAGGGCTCAAGAGGCGATAAGGGAGGCGTACGAGCAGAAGAACGAGCTCATGAGGGGCGTTAGGCGGACGACCAAGCTGGCCAAGAGGGCCATCTTCTCCATTCACAAGGGCGAGCTGGAGGAGGCCCGGAGGATGCTGGATGAGGCGAGGGAAGAGCTCGTCAAGATGAGGGCCTTCCTGAACGAGAGGCCGGATGTCGCCGGCATAAACGTCCTGGGGCCAGCCTACCAGGAGTACTCGGAGGCGGAAATCCTGCTGGCCCTCGTCTCCGGCTCGGAAATCCCGGGGCCAGATGAGCTCGACGTGCCGCCAGGCCACTACGTCCTCGGCCTGGCCGATGTTATCGGCGAGCTGAGGCGGAGGGCGCTGGAAGCCCTCAAGAGCGGGCGCTTCGAGGGGGCGGAGAGCTGCTTAGAGCTGATGGAGGAGATATACATGGAGCTCATATCGCTCGATGAGGCCCAGGCCGTTTTGCCGGAGCTCAGGAGGAAATGCGATATCGCTCGGAGGCTGATAGAGGCCACGAGAGGCGATATCTCCGTTGAGGCGAGGAGGAGGTCCCTGGAAGAAGCCCTCGGTAGGCTTGAGGGCCTCCTCAGGAAGCTCGGGGGAGGAACGTGATGGCCTGGGAGCCGAGGGAGATTAGGCGCAGGGCCAGGGAGGACTACGAGGCCACATGGCTTGAGACGGCCGGCCTCCTGAAGCGCGATGGCCGTTTCATGCGTTGGTCGAGGGAGAGGCCGGGGAAACGCCATCCAGTATGCGAGCTCATCCAGCGCCTCAGGGAAATCCTGGCCTCCTACGGCTTCGACGAGGTCATCAACCCCACCATAATACCGGACAGCGAGGTCAGGCGGCAGTACGGCCCGGAGGCGCCCATCATCCTCGACCGCGTCTTCTACCTGGCTGGCCTCCCGAGGCCGGACCTCGGCATAAGGGCCGAGCTCGTGGAGAAGATAACGGGCGAGATAGTCCCGGGCGCCGGCGGGGAGCTCGTGGAGGGCCTGAGGGCTGTCTTCAGGGCCTATAAGGAGGGGGCCATAGAGGCAGACGACCTCGTGGAGGAGATGGTGAAGCGCCTGGGCATAAGGCCCGAGCAGGCGACGGCCATTCTGGCCCTATTCCCGGAGCTCACCGCCTTGACGCCCATCCCCACCAGGCTGACGCTCCGCTCGCACATGACGGCCCTCTGGTTCCCCGTCCTGGCGGCCCTCCAGGACAGGCGCCCCCTCCCAATCAAGCTCTTCTCCATAGGGCTGAAGTGGCGGAGGGAGCAGAGGCTCGATGAGGCCCATCTGTACGATTCCCACGTGGCCTCCCTCGTGGTGATGGCCGAGCAGATATCGCTTGAGGACGGCGTAGAGCTCGTCAAGGCCATCCTGTCCGAGCTGGGCTTCGAGGACGCCCGCTTCATCACGAAGGAGGCGACGAGCAAGTACTACGCCCCGGGGATGGAGATGGAGGTATTCGTGCGCCACAGGGGCTCCTGGGTGGAGGTAGGCGATATAGGGCTCTACTCCCCCGTCTCGCTATCGAACTACTACATCCGCTACCCCGTCTTCAACGCAGGCCTCGGCGTGGAACGCATAGCCATGGTCCTCTACGGCTACGACGACATAAGGGTCCTGGCCTACCCACAGCTCTACGCCGAGGCGGAGTTCACGGATGAACAACTTGCGGAGATGGTGCGGATAGGCGAGGGGCCTCTCACGCCAGAGGGGCTCAGGATAGCGGAGGCCATCGTAGAGGCGGCGGAGGCAAATGCCGATAAACCGAGCCCGTGCGAGGTCCTGGCCTACGAGGGGCCTCTCCTCGGGAGGAAAGTGCGTGTCTTGCTGTTCGAGCACGAGCCGGGCGCCCGCTTGCTCGGGCCAGCTGCCTTGAACCGCATATACATCTACGATGGGAACGTCCTCGGCCTGCCCGACGAGGGCCTCGAGCACATCCCGAGCGTTAGGGAGGCCCGTGAGAAGGGCGTTAGGACGAGCCTGAGGTACATAGATGGCATAGCCATGATGGCCGCCAGGGGCGTGGAGGATGCCGCGAGAGCTGGCGAGGAGCGCTTCGAGCTGAGGGTCCGCATGGCGAAGAGGCCGAGCGACGTGAACATAACCATAGACGACGTGGCCCGCCGTTTCATAACGAGCAGGAGGAAGCGCATAGAGGTGAAGGGGCCCGTCTTCGTGGGCATAAGAGCCGAGATAGAATGAGCTCAGCTTTGGCCCCGGGACATACCTATGGCCTTTAATGCTCTCTCCGCGGCCTGAACACAGGCCAGTAGGTCATCGATGGTGGCCTGGAGGCTCTCGAGGCTCTTCCGGCAGATAACCCTGAGCTCCACGGACGAGCCTCTCGCGAGCGCCCTTATCTCCAGGCCCTGCGGCAAGAGCTCGTTATCCGGTCTTACGGCATCGTATATCGCTTTGGCTGCGAGCTCATCTGGGTAGGTCAGCTTCAGTTCCGCCTCGAAGGCCCCCCCGGCCCTCATGGGCCCACCGCCCTCCCGATGAGCTCATCCACGGCCTTGAGGAAGCGCTCGAGCTCGTTAGCCGGTATCCTCGCCCCAGCGGCCACGTCGTGGCCTCCTCCCTGGCCGGAGCAGAGGGCGGCAGCCTCGCGTAAGACAGAGCCTATGTTGAGCTCCGGGCCGCTGGGCGGTAGTCTCGCCGATACCTTGACCACCTCCCCGTCCGGCGAGAGGGCGTACGCCACGAGGGGCTTCCTGAGGCTCGGGGAGATTATGGATGCGACGGCCGCAATCATCCTATCGCTTATGGTGGAGCCTCCATGGAGGACGAAGATGCGCTCTCTCTCCTCGAGGGCGCCGGGCTCCCCGTATATCCATGCCACGTACTTCGCCAGGCTCGAGCGGTACTTCTCGAGGACGGACATGGCCTCTTCGAGGTCCCTCCCCCTCTCCCCCATGCAGATGACCACGCCCAAATCGTGCCTCTCCATGCGCCCGCAGGCGTTGAGGAGCGATGCGAACTCACGGGCGTCCCTGAGCGGCGTGAGGGGCTCTTCCCTGACGAGGGTGTAAACGGCCCCTATGAGCTGGTCCACGAGCTCGGGCGGATGGCCGTTCGAGGCGAGGAAGGCGGCCAGCGTGTCGAGGAGCCTCTTCTTCTCGTCGTCCGAGAGGTCGCCCACCGTCCTCCACCTATCGTCCTCCTTCACCCTTACGCCAGCCCGGGCGAGCACGGAGAGGACCACGTCCTCCCGGTAGGTAACGCCGGGGATGAGGGGGCTCGTGGTGTACATGATGGCCTTGTGCACCGGCCTCGTCTCCCGCCCGTAGAAGACGAGGTCATGAGAGACCTCCACGAGGCCCGCCTCCACGGCGTCCTCGACCACGAGCCTGTTCAGGCCGCCGAGCTCACGGCCCTCCAGCCTGTCCTGCCTGTCCCCGAGGGCGCCGACGACGGCCAGGTGCGATAGGGCCTTGAAGGCGGGGTCGACCTCCCTCACCACGAGGTAGACGACGCCCGCCCCGCTGATGTCCACGGAGCCGTCGAGGCCGTGGTTGTGGGGGTTCACCTCCACCCAGCCGGGAGGGGGTGAGCCAGCGGGCGGGTGATGGTCGAGCACGAGGGCCTTCCTCGTCCCGAGGTACTTGGTCAACATGTCCATGTAGGAGCTCCCGATGTCCGTGAAGACGAGGGGGCCCTCCGAGCCTGAGGCCAGCTCGGACGCTATACCATCGTCCATCCACGGGACTATGCGCACCCTGAAGGGCACGTCGAGCTGCCTGAGGCAGGAGGCCACTATGCCGGCCGCAGCTATGCCATCCGCATCCACGTGCGATACAACCGTTACGGGCTCCTCTTCCTCCGCCCACATCCTAAGCTGCTCAGCCGCCCTCCTGGCCATCTTCAAAAGGCCTTCCGGACCGAACTTATCGAGGCTCACGGCCAACGGGGCCACCTCATCCAAAGGAGGCAGCCCTTGGCCTGTACTCCCAATCCGGGGGCAAGACGCCCTTCCGCTTGTAGTACCGGGCGAGCTTCCTTATCTTCGACTCGACTATCTGGAGGGCCCTCTTGTTGTGGTAGTCCTTCCTGTGCTTCTCGAGGTGGGCCGTGAGCCTGGCCGCCTTGCGGAGGAGGTTCTCGAGGTCCTCCGGTATGGGCCTCGCCAGCCCATGCTCGCGCAGAATCTGCGTTATGGACTTGCCCGTGATGGGCTTGACGAGCGGGATGCCGTACTGGTCCCTCAGGATGATGCCTATCATGCTCGGCGGATGCCCCTCCTTGGCCAGCTTCACGACGAGGGCCTCTACCTCATCGGGCGTGTAGGTGCACCAGGGCGGGGGCCTCTTGCTCACGGGCCTCGTGGAATGCGATTTGCCACGCCTCTTCCTGTGCACGCTTACCCCTCCCTCGGGCCATGAGCTGGACGGGGCAGGATATAAGGGTTCCCGGGGGAAGACGGGCCCACGCCCCAAAGGGCCTCCCTCGCCGATGTGGAAGCCTTAAGCCCCCTTCTCCCAAGCGGGCTCGGGCTGCGCCTTGTCCCCCGGCGAGGCGGGAGGCCTCGTGGAGAGGATGTCGGTCATCATCCCAACGCTCAACGAGGAGAAGTACCTGCCGGGCCTCCTCAGGTCCATCATGGCGCAGGAGCCGAGGCCCCTCGAGGTCATAGTCGTGGACGGGGGGAGCACGGACCGCACGGCCGAGCTCGCTAAGGCGCTGGGCGCAGAGGTCATAGAGATGCCCTCGAACATAGCGGAGGCGAGGAACATAGGGGCGAGGGCTGCGAGGGGCGATTACCTCCTCTTCCTCGACGCAGACACCGTGCTCCCCCCGGGCTTCATGCAGGCCGTCGAGCGCCTCGGACCCATCGAGTGCGCAATCTTCAGGCCAGAACCCCTCGAGATGTCCTTCCTCGGGAGGCTCGGCTGTTTTCTCGGATGGCTTCTATGCAGGCTGAAGCTGTTCAACCCCTGCTACATGGGCGTCCTCGTGAGGAAGGATATCTTCTGGGCCGTGGGGGGCTTCAGGCCAGAGCTGGCCTACAACGAGGACCTCGATTTCCTGAGGCGCCTCGTCGGGGAGAAGGTCAGGATAACGCACCCGAGGCACATCTACCTGTACAACAGCACCCGCAGATGGACGGAGGACGGGCGGCCGAGGCTCTGGGAAGTGCTCCACAACCTCCTCAGGCTCCTGGAGTACTTCCTGACGGGGAAGAGCGGGGGGAGGTACAGGCTCTATCATTAGGGCTTCTCGGCCGGGCGCGGGAGGCCCCGGTACGCCAGGAACCACTCGCAGAAGGCCCTGAGGGCCCTCGCCCTGTGCGAGAGGGCGTTCTTCTCCGCCCTGCTCATCTCTGCGAAGGTACGCCCATCCCCCTCCTCCGGCACGAAGACGGGGTCATAGCCAAAGCCGCTCGAGCCCCTCGGGGCCTCCGCTATCGTCCCGTGGACCTCGCCCGTGAAGACCACGGGTTCTGTGCCCCTCCCGTCGCAGAAGGCGAGGCCCGTCCTGAAATAGGCCCTCCTGCCCTCGGCGCCCTCTAAGAGCTTCAGCACGCCCTTGAGGCCGATTGTCTTGAGCACGTAGGATGCGTAGGGGCCGGGGAAGCCGCCTAAGGCCTCT
>CAYUYX010000048.1:604-7942 GCA_964449495.1 uncultured Candidatus Bathyarchaeia archaeon | reverse complement strand
GGTTTCTTCGCCTCCTTCCTGGAGCTCTACGCCATCACGGTCGAGCAGATGGTCGTCAGGTTCTTCAGGCTCGCTATGGCGGAGGCCACGGCCGGAAGGCCCGTGCTGAGGGAGTGGATAGGCAACAAGTACGTCGCCTCCGCCATATGCCTTATCATAGGCTTCATCTTCGCCTACTCCGGCGCCTGGATAAACCTCTGGAAGCTCTTCGGAGGCTCAAACCAGCTACTGGCCGGGCTCGCCCTCCTGCTGACGAGCATCTACCTGGCGAAGATAAAGAAGCCGACGGCCTTCAACATGGGACCGGCGTTGTTCATGATAATCACGTGTGAGGCGGCGCTGATATGGGAGACCTTCTTCACCTTCCTGGGCCTCGAGGGCCTCGTAACCGTCGGCGAGCTCAGCGGCATTCTCGGCGACAAGCCAATCGCATGGGGCGAGCTGGCCAAGCCGGCGTGGCATGGGGTGGCCATGGCGTTAAACGTGATATTCTTCATCATCGGCATCGTGCTGATAATCCTGGGCGCCATCGTGGCCTACGACGGCTTCAAGGCGTACTTCAAGTTCAAGAGGGCCCCGCCTGAGGAGGCCAAGGCCGAGGAGTGAGGAGAAAAAGCCAAAATCCCCTATTTTATTTTGGCATCTCCCCCGATATCAGCGCATCGGCCACCTTAGCTATCATGTCCACGCCCGTTACCTCTGTCTCGTAGAGAGGTATGTAGGCCCTGACGAGCGGGCCGAGGTCCCGCTCTATGATGGCCAGGTAGCCCTCCTGCTCCCTCAGCTTGTTGAGCATGTACTCCGAGCGCTCGCCCCGCTCCACAACGCTCCTCGGTATCACGCCATTTACTATCACGCCTCCCACGGGTATGTCGAAGGCCCGGACCATGCGGATGAAGCGCTTCACGACGGATATGGGCAGGGCCAGCGGTAGCGTAACGAAGAAGAAGGCCGTGAGCTCGGGATCCATGAGGAGCTTCTTCGCCTCCCTTATGCGCTTGTCCATGGCGATGAGGTCGGCCATCATTGGGTCCTTCTTTATCTCCTCCATCACCTTGTCCTTCCTGAACGAGAGCCTCACCCTGAGCGACAGCGCTTCCTTACGGCTCTGTATCATCCTCTGGAGCCACATCGTGTATATCTTGCTCAGGCCGATGAGCCTTATGGCGTTCGCCACGGCTGCGCAATCGAAGACTATCTTGTCGTAGTTGGGGCCCTGCTCGAGCATTATATCGACCATCTTGTCGAACATGGCGGATTCCTCGAAGGCCGGGTTGGTGGTGGCGATGTCTATGAAGGGCTCCGGGTCTATGGGTATGTCGGCCCACTTGAAGAACTCCCTGAGCCTCGTCCCGAGCTGCTCCTTGTACCTGGCGATGACATCGCTTATATCTACCTCGCAGGCCCAGAGGTTCTCCACGCCCTCCACGGGCTTTATCTCGCCTCCCCAGAGGTCCTGGCCGAAGAGGCTCGATAGGGAGTGGACGGGGTTGAGCGATACGAGGAGCACACGCTCGCCCTGCGTGGCGAAGTAATAGGCTATGCCACCAGCTGCGACGGTCTTGCCGACGCCGCCCTTCCCGCCCGTGAAGAGGAACTTCAGGTTGGGCTTCGATTTCACGAAATCCACGAAGCGCTCCCTCTCACTTGACACGCCACCACACCTCCCCCTCGGGGCTCCAGCCGAAGAGGTCCTTGGCCACCCGGGCTATCATGTCGAGGCCCTTGGGCTCGCGGTCGTACATGGGCAAAACGGCCCTTATGTAGGGCTCGAACTTCTCCCAGATGATGTCCATGTACTTCTGCTGCATCTTTATGCGGTTGCGGAGGTACGGGCCAACGTCCGGGCGCTCCAGGAGGCTGGCGGGATACACCATGTTCACTATTATCCCGCTGAGCTTCATGTCGAGCTTTGCGAACATGTCGAGCGCCCGCTCCGTATCGAGGATGGCCATCTTCTCCGGGACGATGACCATGAAGAAGGCGGAGCGCTTCTCATCGGTCAGGACATCCCTGAAGAAATCGAGCTTCTCCTTTATGTCCATCAGGTCCTTGAGCATCATGTCCTCCCTCTCCATCTCGACACGGCCCCTCAGGGCGGCTATGGCCTCCCTGTACTTCTCCGCCTCCATCCTGGCCTCCGTTATCTTGTCTATCCACGCATCGAGGATGAAGGCCATGCTGACCATGCGTATGCCGTGCCCGAAGGGGGGCATGTCGAAGATGTAATAGTCATACTCCCCGCTCGCCAGGAGCTCCGCCATGGCGTCGTAGGTGGCCGACTCGTGCATGGCCGGCTCGGCCGCTGCGGACTTGATGTACTCGTCTATCTCCTTCGGTATCTCATCGAGGCCGTACATATCCTTTATCCTCTGCCTTATCTCCTCTTGGTACTCCGCTATACGCTTGTCGGCATCTATCTCGAGCACGTACAGGCCCGGGCCGAACGACTGGACGCCCTTCCCGAAGATATCCCGCTCGAATATGTCGCTCAGGGAGGCCTGGGGGTCCGTGCTGAAGCACAGGCATTTCTTCCCCTTCTCTATGGCGAGCCAGTAGGCCGTGGCGGCGCTACAGGTCGTCTTGCCGAGGCCGCCCTTCCCAGCGTAGATGACGCACTTCAGCTCGGGCCTCTTCTCGAAGAACTCCCTCATCGTCTCGGGCAAGCCCATTCACCTCCTCATCCCGGCCGAACGGAGCTCAGTAGAGGGCATCGGTGAAATCGCGCTCCCTGAAGAGCCTCCGCTTCCACGTGGCTATGTTCGGCACGGCGTAGGGGAGAAGCCTCAGCGAGTAGTACGGCGGCAGAAGAGGGATTCCGAGCATGTCCCCGAGGGTTATGAGCATGAAGAGGTGCTCGAGGTACATGCGCGTCTTCAGCGCATACCTGACCATGTCGTGGACGGCCATGCCGTATATGAGTTCCTTTATGGCTGCCCCGACGCCGCCCCTCTTCTCTGTTTTGCCCTCAGCTTGCTCGGCTCCCTTCGCCATACTCGGCACCTCGTGTCCGGGGCTGCAGCCCTACTTTAAGCTTTTCCATTCCTCACTCCCTGATGCGCTCGGTTATATCCCTCTCCTTCAGCATGAAGGTCCGCCACCGGTCTATCTGCATCATCACGATGGGGAGGAGCCTCAGCCTGTAGTAGCACGAGACGGGGAAGCCCAGCATGTCGCCGAGGGCGACGGTCATGATGGCGAACGTGTTGTACGCTATCAGGTCCGCAAACGTCTTCACCATATCGTAAACGGTGGCCCCGAACAAGAACTCCCTGAGAGCCCTCTTGAGGCGCTTGAGCATCTCACCACCGCCTTGCGTTGTGCTGCCCCCAGCCTCTAATACTTAACGTCCACGAGCCGAGCCGTGTGGAGGGGCCTGGCACGGGCTTTTAGATAAGCTGCCCGGGAGGCTGAAATGGAGGAAAAAAGCCCGGCTTTACGGCCGGTCCTCCTCGCCATCATCAGCGGGCTCGAGACCGAGCTTGGCCATCAGCCACCTCGCCCTGAACTCGCTGACGCCCGGCCTGCCCCGCCCGAAGGGGTCCCAGAGCTCGAACTCCTTGGACAGCTCCTCGGCTATGCGCTTCGGGTCTCGCCCGCACGCCTCGCAGAGCTGGCGGAGCTCCTCCTCTACCTCGACGAGCTTGTCGAGCGTCCTCATCACGGCGTCCGGGTTCACGCTCACGTAATCGAGGTAGACGGCGAGGAACTTCAGGAAATCGGGGAGGTCGCTGGGCGCCTGGCCGCAGATGCCCAGCTCCTTCGGGTAGCCCTTCTCCGGCTCGACCCTCCCCTCCGCCGGCCCGAGGATACCGTACTTCTCGTAGTTCTCGAGGTGGGCCGAATCGGCCACGGTGGCTATGGCCATCCTCACGGCCGGGACATCCTCGTTGAAGGGGAGGAAGGGCGAATCACGGTCTGTCCCCGTGATTAGCTGGGTGTAATCGTTCGTCCCGAATGAGTAGCCATCGCACCAGGGGTTGAAGAGGTAGGGGACGAGGCCTATGCTCGGGACCTCCGCCATGAATATCATCTTCGGGGGCCTCAGCCCCCTGCGCTCGAACTCACGCCTGACCAACTCGGTTACGTCCCTGGCCTCCTCCGGGTGCCTCACGAAGGGGAACATGGGTATCAGGTTTGTGAGGCCCTTCCTGTGGCACCTTATCATGGCCTCCACCTCCATCATGAAGGCGTCCTTGAACCTCGGGTCCAAGTAGCGTGAGACGCCCCGCCAGCCCATCATCGGGTTCGCCTCCCTCGGCTCGAGCTCCACCTTCCTGGCCTCAACGGGCGAGCCACATTTCGGACATTTCTCGTAGGCCTTCAGGGCCAGCCCACGCCCGCACCTCGGGCAGCGGAGCTCATAATAGACGGCCCCGACGAGGGTCGCATACTCGTTCGTCTTGAAATCGGAGAAGCGGAGTATTACCTCCCTTGGGAAGAAGGAGGCGGCTATCAAGCCCATGCCGAGCGTGAGCCTGTATATCCACTCCTCCCTCGGGTCTGCCCCCGGGGGGAAGAGCTCCTCTACCTCCGGCGCCCAGAAGCCGCCCTCCGCCCTCACCCTGCTCGCCTCAACGCAGAAGACGGGGTGGACCTGTATCCAGGCCGCTATGAACTCCTCACGGGCCAGGCCCACCTTGCTGACGCCCGGTATGAGCGAGACGTGGAGGGCCTCCATCGGGGAGCCGCAGTTCACCGCCACCTTCGTCCTCGGGCTCGGGATTGTACGGAGCTCCCTGACATCAACCCTGAACTTGAGGGCTCCACGGTAAATCCTGGCCTCCCCGGCCGTGCAATCGAGGGTAACAGGCTCCTTGGCCACGACCGTGAAGAGCTCCGAGCCGCACTCCGGACAAGAGGCTGGCACGGGCTCGGCGCCCACCTCCCCGATGGCGCAGAAATCGCAGCTCGGGCAGGCAGCTCCCCAGAGGATGTCCTTGAGCTCGTCTAAGCGCTCCCTCAGCCCCCTCGTTCCGACGCTGCAGGCGAGGCCTTCCTCACGGCTTATTATCGCCGGATGGCTCGTCCTGTTCCCGAGCTCGGTTACTATGCCCGAGACGAGGTCCCTCTTCATAACGGGCTCCCAGGGCGGGCTCGTTATGTGCGTGAACAACATGGGCTTCACGCCCTTCTCCTTCGCCATCTTCGTGAGGATGCGCTTCAGGAGCCTTATCCGCCCTGCCAGCTCCTCCGTCGGGAGGTCCCCGAAGAGGAGGGGCATCAGGGGGCCGGAGGCTATCTTCGTGCCCACGTTAAGGCCCACGCCTATGAGAGCGTCTTCGGGCGGCTCCTCCTCGAGGACGTACGTCTCTATGATGGCCTTACTCTTCGTGGCGTGGACGGTCTCGGGGCGGACCTGGAGGAGGTAGAGGCGCCCTTTCTCCCATGCGAACTCCACGTCCACGGGCCTCCCCTTCCCCACGGCCTTCTCGAGGTGCTCGACGGCCAGGGAGATGAGGAGGGCCTGGACATCATTTACTATCCTCGGGTTAACCGGCTCCTTCACCTCCACGATGACGTTCTTCCCGCTCTCCGGGTCCCAGACAAGCTTCTCCTTCTGGGGCTCTGCGGGGGGGTTGACGCCCAGGGCCTCGATGGAAGAGGGGATGCGTCTCCCGAAGAGCTCAAGGTACTTCTTGTACGTCCGTTTGGCCGCAAATATCTCGGCCGTCGGGACCTTCCCCTGGACGCCCAATTCCCCGAGGCCCAGCCAGGCCGTGGACTTCAAGATGTTGGGGTTACCGGACTCCGTGTCTATGGAGAAGCCGACGCCCGAGAACTCGGAATCCACCATTATCTGGAGTATGATGGAGAAGAGGCCTCTCGAGCATATCTCTACCTCCGAGGGTATCTTCAGCCCTCTATCGCGGAGCTTCTGCCTGTAATCCGTAACTCGGTCGCCGTAAACGGATGCCAGGCACTCGAGGACCGCCTTCTCCACCTCCTCGAGCTCGAGCCTCACGTTCAGTATGGTCTCGTACTGGCCTGCGAAAGAAGCCGATGGGAGGTCCTCCGCCAGGCCGCTCGAGCGAACCGCGATGCGTATGGGTTCCTTTTTCCCGACCTTAAGCCCTTCCTCCCTTATCAGCTCTATGGCTTCTCCAAGGGCCTCCTCGAGCTCCGGGGGAAATTCCAATTTCATTATCAAGGCCCTTATCTTCGCCAACAGCCCTCCGACGTCCTTCCCCCTTGATAGGGCATCTTCGAGTTCCCTCACGAGCTCGAGCACGCGGGGGTTGCTCGCAAGAAGCCTTCTCACGAACGGAGGGCCGAGGATGACCGCAAATGGGACGTCTATGGGAAGCCCGAGGGCCTGGAGCTCGGCCACGGCCCTGTATATCTTTGCTAATCCAGCCCCCTTGCCGCCTGTGAATCTCGGGTCGATGGCCTCCTCATCCCTTATCGTCAGAAAGAGCTTTTCCTCCCCCCTTCCCATGAATTTCTCTCCTTCCCCGGATTTTCCCTTCATGAGCGGGCGGCCCATGTAGTAATAAATGCTCTGTCTCAACACGTCTTGCTCCCCGTGAAGGAAGCGGAATAGGGGCTTTAAGCCTTACGTGGCCCCCTCGGGGAACCGCTTAGGAGCCCTTCAGGAGCCCAACTAATGCCCGGGAGCGAGGGACCGATGGCGTGGGCAGCCCCATCTGCGGGGAGAGAGCTTCTCCCGTTTGGCCGACGGCCCACGGCGGGGGAGAGGTGCCCTGTGAGCTCAACCGGTTAATAGGATGGCCAACATGATGGCCATGAGGCTTATGGCGAGGGCGAGCATGGCCCAGGTGGCGGCCGAGAGCCTGTCCCGAAGCTCCGAGTAGTAGCGGGCCACGTCCTCCGGCGCCTTCTTCAGGGCCTCTTCCCCCGGCAAGGCTACCTTCCGGAATGATGTGGCCAGGGCCATGAGGAGGGCGAGGAAGCTCGCCATGGAGAACACGAGGCATGCGCATAGCCTGAGGGAGGACAGGCCGAGGGCGTGGAGGCCGAGGGCCACGAGGAGGCAGAGGGGGGCCGATATGGCGAGGCCGATGCCGTACCACCTGAGCGACCTCGGAATGGCCAAAGGACGCACCGCACGAGGAGGGCTCCTCCGAGCCTAATATCCCTGACCTCACCTGGCCCACGAGGTGGCCGAGCCCGTTAGGCGCTTCCTCATGAGGAAGCCATCTTCGCCAGGCCCGTAGTAATCGTGGAGGAGGCCAGCCCTCTCGTACCCGGCCCTCTCGTAAAGCCTTATGGCCGGCTCGTTATCGGCCCTCACCTCGAGATAGCATTCCCTTGCCCCCCTCGCCCTCAGGGCCTCCTCGAGCTCGGAGAGGAGGCCCTGAGGGCGAGGGGGGCAAG
>CAYUYX010000048.1:0-594 GCA_964449495.1 uncultured Candidatus Bathyarchaeia archaeon | reverse complement strand
GGAGAGGAGGCGGGCGCCCACCCCCCTACGCCGGTAGGGGGCCATGACCTCTATCGTCCATATGTGCCCGACGAGCTCCCCCCTCTCCCCGGGCTCAAGGCCGCCTATGGCCATTCCTATGATAATCCCGCCGAGTTCGGCCACGAGGCTGACGTGCTCTGGGCTCGTTATGAGGAATGCGAGGAGCTCCTCGCTATAACTTTCCTCGAAGCAGGCCCTCTCGAGCTCGGCAAGCCTCCTTATATCCCTGAGCTCTGCCCTCCTTATCCTCAATCCCTCGACCGGCGTTCTCCCACCTCCACCAGAACGGGCTTTAGGCCTAAGCGCCTGTAAACACGCTCGACGGCATCCACGGGGCTCGATGGGCCTGCGTAGAGGAGGTGAGCCGGGCATCCCGAGCGGCAGTCCGATGAGCCGAAGCCGGGAGAAGAGGGGGCGGCCTCGAGCTCTTCCATCAGCGCCCTGTTCACCTCGCACTCCATCCTCCGCTCGCTCCCAGCGGCTACCACGGCCGCCACGGATGCCCCCCGCTCGTTCAGCAAGTAATCGATGTGCCAGAAGGCCTTCTTAGGCCTTGAGAGATGCCTCATTATG
>CAYUYX010000047.1:4357-7961 GCA_964449495.1 uncultured Candidatus Bathyarchaeia archaeon | reverse complement strand
GCTGGTGGCTGTTCGGAGGTCCCTGGTGGCTCTGGGCCTGGCGCCCATGGTGGCTCTACGGCCCCTGGCTATACTGGTACCGCTGGTGGTGGTGAGGGATGGCCTACTGGCCGACGACGGCAGGGACGACCTCGACGAGCACGAGCACTTACACGCCCTACTACGCCCCCTATTGGCCGGTCTGGCCGTGGCCCGTGATGCCGATGTGGGTCCCGTGGCCCTGGACTTGGCTCTGGGCGATGGCGTACTGGTGGCCGTGGGCAGGGGCGTACGGCTTCCCAGGTGCATGGCCTTATCTGTGGCTCCTCTGGCCTTACTGGTGGTGGTGAGACATGGCGTGGAGTTGGGGATGGAGGCGTAGGTGGTGGCGTGGCCCCTACGGCCCGTGGCCTTACCCGTATCCATGGCCTCAGGCACAGCCTCAGCAGCCAACTCAGCAGGCCCAGCAGCCGACGGCGCCAGCCTATGGACCTCCCTACGGCTATCCATATCCGTATCCTCCTTACCCGTATCCAGCACCGCCTTACGCACCGCCGCCCATGACGCCCGAGCAGGAGCTCGCCATGCTCGAGGAATACAAGCGAGCCCTCGAGGAAGACCTGAAGGCCCTGAAGGAGGAACTGAAGGGCGTCGAGGAGAGGATAAAGGAGCTGAAAGAGCAAATCGAGCGAGGAGGCGGTCCTTGAGGTACCTCGTCCCGCTCCAGGAGAACGCCGGGCCGAGTTCCAGGGTCTCCTACCACCTCGGGCGAGCCCCATTTTTTGCTATAATAGAAAGCCGGGATGGAACGCTCGAGTTCGAGATAAGGCCGAACCCGGCTTACTCGTGGGAGCACGGCGGCGGGGCGTGCGGCATAATGGACTTGCTCAGCGCCCTCGGGGCAGATGCCCTCGTGGTTAAGCACGTGGGCGTTCGGGCGGCCCAGAGGCTCATGGAGGTCGGGGTCCCCGTCTTCGAGACGGGTTCCGAGACGCTCTCCGGCGTCCTCGATGAGATAAGGAGGGGCTCGCTCAGGCCCTTCGACCTTGCGGCGAGGGCGAGAGGACCGTGCACAGGCAGGGGCCTGGGCGTGAAAGAAGCCGCTTTCTACCCCCCGCCGACGCCGGGACCTTGGCCTCCCCCGATGCCCGGAGCTCCGCCTCCGCCCTTTGCGCCGCCCGCAGCCCAGAGGCCGATGCAGGGGCCGAGGTTATCCGGGAGGCTCAAGGTGGCCTTCTCCACGAACGGGCACGCTGGCCTCGATGACGTTATAGCGGATAGATTTGCGAGATGCCCTACCTTCACGATAGTTGATGTAGAAGATGGACGTGTGTTGAACGTCGAGGTACGGGATAACCCGTTCATCGCGCATCCGCATGGGGCTGGCTTCGCCGTCGCCCAGTTCTTGGCCAACATGGGCGTCAACGCCGTCGTAGCCGCAAGGTTCGGGCCTAACGCCTGGCAAGCCCTTGCATCACTCGGGATAAGCATTCACGTGGTCCCGCCCAACACGAGAGTCCGGGACGCCCTGAGGTCCCTCACGAAATGAAGGAGCTCGTCATCGTGAGCGGGAAGGGCGGTGTCGGCAAGACGACGGTGAGCGCCAGCCTCGCCTACTTGCTCGGCGGGCGGGAGGTCCCCCTCGCCGTAGCAGATGCGGACGTAGATACCCCGAGCCTCCACCTCGTCCTCGGCATGGAGCCCATATCGACGGAGGAGAGCTTCCTCTCGAGAAAGGCCGAAATCCACGAGGATAAATGCACGGGCTGCGGTAAATGCATATCCACGTGCCCCTACGGAGCCCTCGAGCAAGGCCCCGGGGGAAAGCCCGTGCTCTCCTGGTTCGCATGTGAGGGATGCGGGGCCTGCAAGCTCGTCTGCCCTGCGGAGGCCATCTCGATAAAGAGCGTCAAGACGGGCGAGCTCGTCGTCGGGCGGACGCGCTATGGCCAGCCGATGGTAACGGCCCAGCTCGAGCTCGGGGAACACAACTCCGGCTTGCTCGTCTCCCAGGTGAGGATAAGGGCGCACGAGGCAGCCATATCAGATGGCGCAGAGCTCGTGCTCGTGGACGGGGCGCCGGGGATAGGATGTCCCGTTATCTCATCGCTCGTGGGAGCGGATGCGGCGCTCGTGGTCGTGGAGCCCACGCCGGAGTCGCTGAAGGGGGCCCTCAGGGTCCTCGACGTCATCAGGCACTTCCGCCTCGAGGCGGCATCCGTCTTGAACAAGGCGGACATAAGCGATTTCGGCCCGAGGGCCGAGGAGGAGCTCGAGGGAGCCGGGGCCCCCGTGATTGCGGAGATACCGTACGATAGGGCCGTCGTAGATGCCCTCGCCCAGGAGAGGCCCGTAGCCGAGCTCTACCCGGGTTCCAAGGCAGGAAAAGCGCTTCTTGAGCTCTCAAGGGCCGTGAAGGAGCTTTTCCTGGCCTAAGGGCTCCGTGGAGGGGGGCGTCCTGGTCTTCAGGATTGCGGTAGCCGGTGGGAAGGGCGGCGTCGGCAAGACGACCGTGGCCGTAAACCTGGCGGCGGCGCTGGCGAGCAGGGGACGCTCCGTCCTGCTCGTTGATGCTGATGTGGACAACCCGAACGACCACGTGAACCTCGGCCTTAATCCCCGTGAAATCGGCGCTATCACCCTCTTCGCCCCGAGGATAGACGATGAGGCGTGCACGATGTGCGGTCTCTGCGCCCAGAGCTGCCCGGAAAACGCCCTCCTCGCAAGGCCGGGGAGGCCGCCCGTGTTCTTCGAGGATAGGTGCTCCGGCTGCAGGATATGCGAGCTCGTGTGCCCCCACGGGGCCGTGGGAGAGGGCTCTAAGGCGATAGGGAGGCTCTTCGCCGGGGAGAGGATGAGCCTCAGGCTCGTGGGAGCCGAGCTCAGACCGGGCGAGGCGAGGTCCCCTCTCGTTGTCAAAGCGCTGATGGAGCACGTCCGTGAGCTCCTCTCCGGCGAGCGCTTCGATATAGTGGTGGTGGACTGCCCACCTGGCCTCGGCAACACGACGGTCAGGGCCATGATGGGCTCGGATGTCGTCCTCCTCATCACCGAGCCAACGCCCCTCGGCCTCAGCACCCTGAGGCTCTCCGCAAGCGCCCTCGAGAAGCTCGGGCTGACGGGCCTCGTGGTGGTGAACAGGGCCGATGTATCGGAGGCCGGGCTGAGGGCCGTGAGGGCTTTCGCCGCCAAGAGAGGCCTTGATTTGCTGGCCGAGATACCCTACGACGAGGAGGCGGTAAGGGCGAGCGTGAGGGGGGTCCCAATCGTGGAGGTCGCCCCGAGCTCGAGGGCCGGGCGGGCGCTGTTAGACATCGCCGAGGCCGTGGATGCCATGGCGGCGTCCGCTGCCCACGGCCTCCAAAACTCTTAAGGTCCTTCTGTGCCCACCGCCCGGCCGAGGTGAGGAGAGGTGCCGCTGGACTTCACCTTCACCGAGGAGCAGGAGATGCTCAGGCGGGCGGTGCGCGAGTGGTGCGAGAGGAACCTCACGCTCGAGAGGGTCCGCGAGATGGACACGAGGGGCGAGATGCCGGAGGAAGTCATCAAGGGCCTCGCCGACCTCGGGCTGCTCGTCATGACGGCTCGTGAGGACGTAGGGGGCGCTGGAGCGGATTGGGTAACC
>CAYUYX010000047.1:403-4347 GCA_964449495.1 uncultured Candidatus Bathyarchaeia archaeon | reverse complement strand
AAGAGCTCGGCTACGCAGATATAAGCCTGGCCGTGCCCGTCTTCTTCCTCGTCCAAGCCGGCTGGGGCTTCGTCATAGACCGTTATTCGAGCGAGGAGGTCCGCCAGGAGTTCGTGGCGAGGGCCATAAGGGGCGAGGGCTTCCTCGGCATAGCCTCCACGGAGCCGGGCGGGGGCTCTGATGTAGCGGCCTTCAGGAGCAGGGCAGTCCGCAAGGGCGATAAATGGGTCCTAAACGGCGAGAAGACGTATATAAGCGGGACGGAGGAGGCCAAGCAGCTCAACGGGGGCTTCTTCACGCCCGTCTACACGGAGCCCGAGAAGGGCCACAGGGGCATGACGGCCTTCTTCCTCCCCATAAACGCCCCCGGCGTAGAGGTGGTGAAGCGCTTCGACGACATGGGCCGTATGGGCATCTCAACCGGCGGCTTCGTGATGAAGGACGTGGAGCTCACGGACGAGTACGTGATAGGCGAGCCGGGCAGGGGCTTCTACCTGACGATGGAGGGCTTCGATTGCGCAAGGCTCCTCGTGGCGGCCACCTGCGTTGGGGCGGCCCGCAGGGCGCTTGAGATAGGCATGGATTACATAAAGCAGCGCAAGGCCTTCGGGCGCCCGATAGGGAAGTTCGAGGGCATCCAGTTCGAGCTGGCCGACCTCTGGACGGAACTCGAGGCCACCAGGTGGCTCGTGTACCGCACGGCCTGGATGATGGATAAGAAGTACAAGGAAGGCGCCTTCTCGCCCTTAGAGGTCTGCCGCTGGGTTAGCATGTGCAAGCTCAAGGCGCCCTTCCTCGCCTTCGAGGTCTTCAAGACTGTGATGCTCTGGCACGGCGCATACGCATACACGAAGGAGTGCCCGCTCGAGATGGGCCTCAGGGGCGTGATGAGCTACTGCATAGGCGCAGAAGGGGCGGCCAACATCCAGCGCATCATCATCGCCCGTGAGCTGTTGGGCAGGGAGTTCATACCTTATCGGTGAGAGCGCCCGAGCTCAGGCCTTCTTTTTGCGCCTTTCCATTTTTACTTTGCTTGCTGAGATAGCCGAGAACCTCTCTCAACCTCCGTATGAGTTCGAGAACAGCATCGCGATGGGCCTTGAAGCTCTCTGGGTGGAGGAAAGCGTGATAGTAATTGGCGTGGAGCCTCTCCGCCGAGGCGAATAGCCTGGAAAGCTCAGGGTCATCGAACTCGGCCACGAGGCGCTCTATGATGTCGCAGTAATCCCTATGGCTGTGGTGCCTCCAGCCCCTAAGTTCTCCTAATGCGCTCAGGAGGGCGCAGACCGCCCCCCAGAGCTTCTCGCCCGCTTGGGCTATATCGCCTTTATCCTCAAGGGCCTTTGCTTCAGATAGGTATTTCTCGTGGAGCTCCACGTAAAGCTCGATTTTCTCCTCATCGCTGAGCTCGTTGACCACCATCCTGGCCAGTAGCTCTTCTACCTGGACGCCCTCCTCCTCTGCCTTTGCGATTATGTATTTGGCCAACGGCTCCCTGATGACTATCTCCACGTAGAGCCCCTATCCGTAGGCCCGGGGAAGGACATAAATCTATCCTTGTCCAATTCTCGGCATGGCCATGAGCTCTCCGCCGGTGGCCATGACCATAGCGGGCTCGGACAGCGGGGGAGGCGCCGGCATTCAGGCCGACCTGAAGACCTTCGCCGCTTTAGGCGTCTTCGGCACCTGCGCCATCACGGCCGTAACGGCCCAGAACACAACGGGCGTGAGGGCCATTTACCCCCTGCCGCCAGAGGCCGTGGAGGCCCAGGTAGAGGCCATCCTATCCGACATGCCGGTCCGAGCTGTCAAGACGGGCATGCTCTACTCAAGGGCCATAATGGCTCGTGTGGCAGATTGCCTCGAGCGCCACGGCTTGAGGCCCGTGGTCGACCCGGTGCTCAGGGCTGGCTCGGGCGACCTCCTCGTGAGGCCGGAGGACGTGGATGCCTTAGCCGAGCTCATCGTCCCAAGGGCCCTGGTGGTAACGCCGAACCGCCTTGAGGCAGAGGACCTCTCGGGGCTCAGGATAAGGGGCGCCGACGATGCGAGAGAGGCCGCCCGCAGGATAGCCGAACTCGGGCCAGGGGCCGTGGTCATCAAGGGGGGCCATCTGGAGGGGGCCGAGGTGGTGGATATCCTCTTCTGGCGCGACAGGTTCCACGAGTTCAGGAGGCCGAGGCTCGATATAGCGCCCCACGGGGCCGGCTGCTCCTTCTCCGCCGCTATAACGGCCCTCTTAGCCAGGGGGGCAGATATCCTGGAGGCGGTGAGGAAGGCCGAGGAGCTCATGGATTATGCTCTCCGCTTCGCAGCGCCCGTTGGGCGGGGGAGGAGGCCCGTTAACCAGATGGCCTACCTCTACAACGAGGCGGAGCGCTATCGTGTCCTCGAGGACGTGAGAGAGGCCGCCAGGCTCTTCGAGCGCTCGAGGGCGCTCCACGAGCTCGTCCCGGAGGTGGGCACGCAGATAGCCATGGCTCTACCGCACCCGAGGGGGCCGGGGGATGTGGCAGCCCTCGATGGGCGCATAGTGAGGGCGCTCGAGGGCGTGAGAGTGGGGGAGCCTCGCTTCGGGGCCTCGAGCCATATGGCGAGGGTCGTGCTCACCGCCATGCGCTTTGACCCGTCCGTTAGGGCTGCCCTCAACTTGAAATACGATGAGCAGCTCCTCAGAGCGCTCAGAAGAGCGGGGCTGAGCGTTGCCTCCTTCGATAGGGCAGTGGAGCCCGAGGAGATAAGGGCCGTTGAGGGAGCTACCCTTCCCTGGGGCGTGGAGAAGGCCATCGAGAGCACGGGGGGCCGTGTCCCCGATGTCGTTTACGACCGGGGAGGCGTGGGCAAGGAGCCCATGGTGAGGGTGCTGGCCCGCAGCGCCCTGGAGGCCGTGGAAAAGGTGCTTAGGGCGCTTGGGAAACGGACACTGCAAAAGAAGAGCCAGTAAAACGCCCTTTTCACTACCGGCCGAGCCCCCTTATTCATCACGGCGACCTGAAGGGCTCCTGAGACGGCAGGTATATGCTATGGGGCGCTGCCTCCCTTGCGCCCGCTTCCGTCAGCATGGCTATCCTGGCCTTCTCCCTCAGCTCCGTTATGTTCCTCGCCCCGGCATAGCCCATGGCGGCCCTCAGGCCGGCCACGAACTCCGCCACGACGGACGCAACATCGCCTCTATAGGGGACGAGGCCCTCCACGCCCTCCGCTATGCCCTTCGAGTGGTACCTGTCTATGGCGTGCCTCCTCTCCCGGGCCGATGGGCTCGCCATCCCGCGGTAGCGCTTGAAGTACCGGCCCCCTATGGTTACCAGCTCGCCCGGCGCTTCTCTACAGCCTGCGAAGACGTTCCCCATCATGGCGCAGGAGGCCCCGAGGGCGAGGGCGAGGGCCACGTCGCCCGGGCTCCTTATCCCCCCGTCGGCTATTATCGGCAAGTCGGCCCCGTAATCGGAGACGGCATCGGCCACCTGGGCGGTTGCGAAGAGGGTGGGCGAGCCAGCCTTGAGGAGCTCCATGGTGATACAGATGGAGCCAGAGCCTATGCCGACCCTGAAGCCCGCTATGCCGTCGAGCTGCGTTATGGCGTCTTCTGCGGCCTTGTACGTCCCTATGTTGCCCACCACCACGTCTGCGCCCACGTGCTTGAGGAGCTTCTTCGTGGCCTCCATGCAGTTGCGGTTGTGGAAGTGGGCCACGTCTATCACGAGCACGTCCACCCACTTGTCCAGCTTAACAGCCCTCTTCAGGTCGAAGGGCGATACGGCTGCGGCGCAGAGGAGGCGGCCCTCCTCATCTCTCACGGCGTTCGGGAAGCGCCCCCTCAACATGATGTCCTTCACGGTTATCAGGCCCTTCAGGCCCCCCTTCTCGTCCACGACGGGCAGCTTCTCTATGCGGTGCTTCTGCAGGATGCGCTTCGCCTCCTCGAGCGTTATGCCCTCTCCGAC
>CAYUYX010000047.1:0-393 GCA_964449495.1 uncultured Candidatus Bathyarchaeia archaeon | reverse complement strand
ACCTATATATTGGCCTCCCCCGTCCCTTAAGCCAAAGGAGGTCCCGGCTTGGGGAAGTTCGTTGACAAGGTGCGAGGGGCCCCCGTGGCTCTGACGTTCAGGGACCTCATCCTGCTCCCCGGCCTCTCCGAGGTCGAGCCGGGCGAGATAGACGTGCGTACCCGGGTCAGCACGAGCCACGAGCTCAACATCCCGCTCGTCTCATCGCCCATGGACACCGTTACGGAGGCCGAGATGGCCATAGCCCTCGCCAGGCAGGGGGGCCTCGGCGTCCTGCACAGGAATTGCACGATAGAGGAAGAGGTCGAGATGGCCAGGCGGGTGAAGAGGGCCGAGTCCTTCATCATAAGGGACGTGATAACCATCAGGCCAGACCAGACGGTCGGGGAGGCC
>CAYUYX010000046.1:0-7982 GCA_964449495.1 uncultured Candidatus Bathyarchaeia archaeon | reverse complement strand
CCCTGAAGATAGTGGGCAAGAAGATGGACGAGATACTCGTGGCCATGATAGGCGTCGGCTCCGCCAACACGAGGACCGCCATAGTGCTTATGAGGGCCGGCGTGAAGCCCGGGAACATCATAATGGTGGATAGCAAGGGCATCCTCCACCCTAACCGCAAGGACTTAGAGGCCAGGAAGGACGAGGAGCCCTACAAGTGGAAGTTCTGCCTCGAGACGAACGCCGAGGGGCGTGAGGGAGGCATTCCCGAGGCCTTGAAGGGCGCAGACGTGTGCATAGCCATGTCGAGACCCGGGCCAGGCGTGATAAAGCCGGAGTGGGTGAGCCAGATGGCGGACGACGCCATAGTGTTCTCCTGCGCCAACCCGATACCGGAGATATGGCCCTGGGAGGCGAAGGAGGCCGGTGCCCGCATAGTCGCAACGGGGCGCTCCGATTTCCCGAACCAGATAAACAACTCCCTGGGCTTCCCGGGCATCTTCAGGGGCGTCCTCGACGTGCGGGCGAGGACGATAACGGACGACATGTGCATAGCGGCCGCCAAGGCCCTGGCCGAGTATGCGGAGGAGCGCCACCCAGGAGGGATAAGCGAGGACTACATCGTGCCGAGGATGGACGAGTGGGAGGTCTACATCTACGAGGCCGTCGCCTGCGCCGAGGAATCCATCAGGGAGGGCGTCGCAAGGCTGAAGCTCAGCCGCCAAGAGCTCTGGGATAGGGCATCGGCCATAATAAAGGCCGCCAGGGAGAGCGCCCAACTCCTCATGCGTGAGGGCATCATAAAGCCCCCGCCGCCGGAGGAGGAAATCTTAAAGTAAGGCCTAATGGGAGCGGGCCCAGGAAAAGGCTTCTTCACGTGGCCTCAGATACCATGCTTTCTAATTAAAGCGGTACGTGCTCGATGGAGGAACGAGCTTATATAAGACATTAGAGAGCTCTTCAGCGTAGAGGGAGGTCGCCTTGCGCATCGACGAGTTGGTCGAGCTGACCCCTGGCGTGTGCGCTGGCCAGCCGGTCGTGAAGGGGACGAGATTGCCCGTGAAGTTCATCTACGAGATGCTCGATGAGGGCTGGACGCCGGAGGAGATAGTGAAGTTCCATTATCCCTTCCTGAGCCTTGAGGTCGTCGAGGGCCTGGTAGAGCATAGAAAGGCCGTGGAGGCCCTCATAGAGAGATGGGAGGAGGAGTGGAGGAAGAAGATTGAGACCCTTCAGGCCACCGGGGACGCAGGCTGCTGCTGGACGCTAATATCAGTGGAGCGATTTATGCTTATCTGAAGAGTAAGGGCTATGGCGTGATATTCATGCCTATGTCTCTCGGTCGCTTAACCAATAGCGATTTAGCTCGTTATGCCATAGAACAAGACCTTGTGATATTGACGCACGACAAGACGTTTTACGAGTCGGTCGCTCTTGAGGCTTCTAATCTTCTTAAAAGACTTAAATTAATCATCTTGAGCGTCTCGCCCGGGGCTATTGAGCTATGTATGAGGTTGTTAGATCAGTTCCTTGAAGATGCTCTTTACCTAATAGAAGAGCGTGGTATTGTTATGATAACGCCGGAAGGCGTGAAAGCCATAGCGATTTGAAATGAGACTTGTAGGCTTCTTCAGCCCAAAAAACGCTATTTCTTTGGTTAAGGCGATTGTCTTAGCGGGCATATATACCGCTTATCCTTATAGAGCTATCCCATAGCTCTTACATAGCTCATCTACATCTCTGAAGGAGACGATGATTACGTTATTCGGCCCGTGAAGCTTTCTAAACTCCATAAGTGCTCTCTCAAATCTGTTCCTAATTGGTTCCACACGCCTTCCTCTAATCTGGCTTTCTTCTTTGGCCTCTTCACGACCTCTTCGCACCACTATAATGCCACATGGCCATTTAGATAAGTTCGATATATCTCCCTTCATAGCCTTTGTCATGATATCGCCACCCTCTATTTCGAAGGCGGCATATACCTGTCTTTCTACCCTTAATTTTGCCTCAAGAAGACCTCGGTAATCTGGCTCTAAATCGTTTCTTAAGCTCGCTATTTTAATTAGCCGTATGAGCCACTCAGGAGGCTTGGTGTACCATATGACATCATGGCGTATTCCCAGCTCGCCTAACTCGGAGTCAGGTGGCTCTTCAACGTCAACCATAAAGCCCAGCTTGAGGCCTAAGGCGACCAACAATTTCTTCATGCGGTAGACTTCTTCTGATTCGTTCCCTCGCCTCGGGACTTCATGGGGACTTCCGACGTTTTTCATAACAATCCCCGACTTCATCTCAGCCACTAAATATTTAAAATTTCAGCTACCTTCCGTGCAGAAGAATATTGGACATCATCGGGCTTTAAGAACGTGGCTTTTTCTCGTCTATTCATCCGGATATCAGGGCCCTCAGCTCAGGTGGGATGCGACCGTATATTACCACGCCGTTCTTAAGTGCATCTAATATGAAGAAGTTCCCCATCTCGGCCGAGCTGATGGCTTCCTCAAGCCCGAAGACGGTTATCTCCACATCGACCCCTCGCACGTTCTTGAGCACGAACCTCGCCCTCTTATCGGGCGGCTCCCCCGTTATGACGAGCATGTCTATATCGCTCATACCCCTGACGAACGCCCCTCTGGCGAGGGAGCCCGCTATTATCAAGGCCAAGGGCTCTAAATCCGCTATCAGCTTATCTAAAAGGTCCCTAAGGCCATCGTATAAATCCCTTACGTTAGGCCTGCTCAGGAGCGCCCTCAACCTCTGCTCCCACGAACTTGAGGATGGCTTCCGCATCTCCTATCGCCCTCCTGGCATCCTCTTCATCATATGGCCGTTCACCTGTCTCGTTTAGATGAGGGCGGGCTTACAGGGAATGCTGCCCCCTCACCCTCACGCCCATACTCGTCCACCCGGACGTAGTAGCCGAGCATCCTCTTCTTGCGCATGAAGCCTATGCGCTTCTTTGGCCTCAAGAGGCGCTCCTCCTCGGCCAAGGCATGCCACCACGTAGAGGGGGCTCCCCCGGGGTTAAATAAACATGCTCGCCCAATAGTTTAGGGCGCCTCCTCCGGCCACGGTTGTCCAGGGCTTGAAGCCTTATATCGGCCCCCACGAAGTCCGTTATGAGCCATGAGAGAGCTGGCCTTCGTCCATCTGGCGGACGCCCACCTGGGCTACGCTCAGTACAACCTCCCCCAGCGCCTCCAAGATTTCAACGAGGCCTTCAGGGAGGCCGTGGACAAGATACTTGATATAAGACCGGATTTCGTCCTCATCTGCGGCGACCTCTTCCACCAGCCGAGGCCCTCGAACACGACGCTCGAGTTCGCAATAGAGCAGCTCTGCCGCCTCCGCTCGGCCGGGATACCCGTCCTGGCCGTAGATGGCTCCCACGACTCGGCGCCCAATTCCTTCACCGGCACAATCCTCAGGCCCTTAGACAGCGCGGGCCTCCTGACCTACCTGCCGAGACGCCCTGGCTCGGCCTGGGAGGACGGGGATTGCTACGTCTACGGCGTGGGCTACCTGAGGGCCCGGGGCCGGGCTGGCAGGACGAGGCTCGAGGAGCACCTGCGGGAGTTCCCCCCGACGCCCGACCCCTCCAAGTTCAACGTGATGGCCTTCCACTTCGCAGTAGCCGTGCCGGGCCTCGGTCTCCCGAGGCGTGCGGCCGAGGTAGATGCGGGGGCGCTCCCCCAGGGCTTCGATTACTACGCAGGGGGCCACGTCCACAAGCCCATCCTGGTGGAGCTCGGGGAGCTCGGCCTCCCGGGCAAGGGCTACCTGGCGTACAGCGGTCCCCTCGAGACGGTCAGTTACAGGGACGCCAGCTTCGAGAAGGGCTTCAACCTCGTCCACGTCTCCGCTGACAAGGACGTGGATGTCGAGCGCGTGAAGCTCGAGAGCCCACGGAAGTTCGTGGTCTTCGAGGAGGACATCTCCGGCCTTAGCCCGGCAGAGGCCACGAAACGCGTGGCAGAGCACGTGAGGGCCGTCGATGAGCGGGGGGCGGTGATAATCCCCATCATAAGAGGGCGCCTCCCGCCCGGGGCCCTGAGGAGCGAGATAGACCTCGCCATAATAAGAGGGGCTTCCGAGCTCGCTCTGACGGTGAGGCCCGTCATGAGGGTTGAGGAGGCCGAGCTCCCCGCCCTCGCTATCCCGAGCGAGAGGGCCGATATAAGGCAGAGGGCCTATCGCTATTTCGTCGAGGTCTTCAAGGGCAAGGGCGTGGAGAAGCCCGAGAAGCTGGCGGAAGCGGCGATAGAGCTCATAGAGCTTCTCCTCGCAGATGACGAGGAGGGCGTGAGGAAGGTGCTGGAGGGACTCGTGCCATGAGGATAAAGGCCATCCGGCTCGAGAACATAAGGTCCCACGTGAACACGAGGATAACGTTCGAGGAGGGGTTTAACTGCCTCATCGGGGGGCTCGGGGCCGGCAAGACAAGCGTCCTCTACGCCATAGACTTCGCCCTCTTTGGGGAGCCCCTCGGGAAGGGCTACGCCTACCTGCTCAGGGATGGGGCCGCCATCGGGAAGGTAACGCTCTGGTTCTCCCACGGGGGCTCGGATTACGTGATAATGAGGGGCCTCCAGCGCATGGGCACGAGGATAGTCCAGGACACGGCGAGCCTGAGGTTCTTCAAGGACGGCAAGCCGATAGCGGAGAAGAGGGCCAGCGCAGTAACCGAGCAGGTGGAGAAAGAGCTCGGGGTGAACGTGGAGCTCTTCCGGCAGGTCATGTGGATAAGGCAGGAGCAGCTGAAGGCCATATTGGATATGGGCCCGAGGGAGAGGCAGAAGCTCTTAGACGCCCTCCTCGGCCTCGAGGACTTCGAGAGCGCATGGGCGGCCCTCAGGACCTACGAGTCCTTTTACAAGCGTGAGCACGAGCTGCTCTCCAGGGACCCGGACATCCTGATGGCCGAGAGGCTCGAGGAGGAGCACGGGAAGCTCACGGAAGAGCTGGCCAGGATATCGCTCGAGCTCGAGGAGCTGAGGCCCGAGCTCGAGGAAGCGGCCGAGGCGGTAAGGGAGGCGGAGAAAGCGCTGAAGGAGCTCGAGGAGAAGCGGAGGGCCTACGAGGAGCTCGTGAGGAAGAGGGCCTCCGTGGAGGCGGCCATAGGGGAGGCGGAGAAGGCCATAAAGCGCCTTGAGGCGGAGGTAGAGCACAGGAGGAAGCGCCTTGAGGAGCTCGAGAAAGAGATGGAGGAGCTCGTGGCTAAGGAGGTAGAATGCAGGCGCTCTCTCGCCCTCATAGGCTTAGATGCGGGCGCAAGCGTGGAGGAGGCTGAGAAGGAGCTCAGGAGAATAGAGGAGAGGGTGGAAGAGCTCTCGAGGCGCTCGGCTGGCCTCGAGAACGAGATAGCCGGGACGAGACAGCGGTTGGAAATCATATCTACGGAGAGCCGGTGCCCGACCTGCCTGAGGTTCATGGACGAGGACTTCAGGCGCGATTTGACGGCGAAGCTGAAGCGCGAGCTGGTGAAGATGGAGCACGAGCTCGAGGGCCTCCGTGGCGAGGCGAGCGAGCTGAGGGAGAAGAGGGCCTCTCTGGCCGGGATAATCCGAGACCTGAGGCTCCTCACGAGCAGGAAGGACGATGTCCAGGCGAGGACGGAGGACGAGAGGGCCTCGTTGGGGAGGGCCGAGAGAGAGCTCGATTCTGCGAGGATGAGGCTCGAGATGCTGAGGGTAGAGCTGGAGGCCCTGGACGAGAAGCTCTCCGGCTTCGATGTGGAAGAGCTCGAGAAGGCGAGGGGAGAGCTCGAGGAGAGGAGGCGTAAGCTGATGGAGCTCGAGGCGAGGGAGAGGGACCTAAGGGCGAGGAGGGAGCTCGTGAGAGAGCGCCTCGAGGATTGTGAGAAACGCCTCGAGAGGGCCGATGAGAAGAGGAGGCGGGCGGAGAGGGCCGCTAAGCTCGTCCAGCTCATAAGGCTCCTGAGGAGCGCCTACAGGAGCGTGCAGCCCCACCTGAGGACGGAGATAGTGAGGCTCGCAGGCCTCTACGTCCAGAGGGTCCTCGACGAGATTTCGGGCCCGGAGGGGGCCAGCGTCCTCGTGGAGATAGGCCAGGATTACACGCCAATCGTGAAGGTCAACGGCCGTGAGAGGAGCACGACGCATCTATCTGGCGGGGAGAGGACGCTCCTCGCCCTGGCCTACCGCATAGGGATGGGGCACCTCATCATGCAGGCGAGGACGGGCAGGAGCCTCGAGTTCCTCATGCTCGACGAGCCGACGGAGAGCCTCGGAAGGGAGGACCAATCCGTGGACAAGCTCGCAGACGCCATATCACGCCTGAAGACCGTGGAGCAGGTCATAGCCGTCTCCCACAGCGAGGCCTTCGCCGAGCGGGCCAACCACGTCATACGGGTGGAGAAGACGGACAACGTCAGCCACGTTAGGGTCGAGGGAAGGGCCAGCTAAGGGAAGAGCCCGGGGAACTCGGGCTGGGAAAAAAGGCTCGGTCTCCTCCGGCCTTCAGACCGGGATGTCGAACTCCTTGGCCACGGACTCTATGAAGTTGACGACGGTGTTCAACACGCCCTCGTAGGAGGTCCTGAAGTTCTCGAAGTTGAGTTCGTCGGCCCTCATCTCCGCTAAGGCGACGAGGTGGTTGTTCCAATCTATGCCGTAGCGGTTCTTGTACCGCAGGAAGTTATCGGATAGGAGCTTCTTGAAGAACTCCTCCTTGTCCACCGTCTTGGGCAGCTTGGACAAATCGTAGACATCCGCTACGGTAACCACCCAGGCGTAATCCTCCATGAAGGCCACGTAGACCGTGATGTCCCTGCCGAGTATGTCGTAGGGGAGCACGAACCTATCGGCTTCCTCATCCCATATTATGACCCTGATGCCCATCTGCTCCAGGAAAGAACGGACCTTCTCCTTTACTTCCTCCTTCCCCACACGCCACACCTTTGTTGGACAACGTCTGACCGCCGGGGTATTTATAGCTTTCCGCCCTCATGCCCAGAGTCCGGGCCTCGTGAAATCGAGTTCAAGCAGGCCGAGAGACCTCAAGTCCACCAGGATAGCCCTCCCGGGCGTTGGGACTATCCCTCTCGCCTTCTGGTAAGCCGTCTCGGCCTGCCAGGTCCCCGAGTTCACGAGCAAGACGCCCCTGTAGGTTCCCGAGGCGGTTACGTGGACGTGGCCCGTGTGGAAGACATCGGGGACCTCCTCGATGACGAGCATATCTCGTGCCGCAGGGGCGAGGGGCGTCTTCATCCCGTAAATCGGGGCCAGGTGGCGGGCCTTCAACATGAGCTTCATCATCTCGAGGGGCCTGTCGAGGCTGAGGCCGGGCACAACCGACACCATGTCGTCGAAGCTGTTCCCGTGGTAGACGAGGAACTTCACGCCGTGGAGGGCCACGAGACATGGGTTACCGAGGACGTGGGCTCTCCCGTCATCGTAGAGGGGCTCGGCGTAGGCCTTCGGGATGGCCGGCTGGGGGAGCGCCCTCCTGCACGCATCGTGGTTCCCCGGGGACAGGATGAGCTCTACGTGGTCTGGAATCTCGGCCAGAAGGGAGGCCACTCCCTCGTACTGACGGCCTACATCGGTTATCCTGAGCTCCGCCTCTTGGCCGGGGTAAACGCCCACGCCGTCCACGAGGTCCCCGGCGACCACCACGTACTTCACGGCCCCCGCCAGCTCCCTCAGGCGCCTGTTCCCGAGCTCTCCCCGGAGCCACGATAGGAGGCGCCCGAAGACCTCCTCCATGAAGCCCACGCTTCCGTAATGGATATCGGATATGAGGACGGCGAAAACGGGCTCCCGGCCTGGGGCCGACGGGCCCCTGCGCTCCCTCATCGGGATATCCGGGCTTGCGAGGTCCTTTACGAGGAAGATGTCCCTGGTCGTCTTCACGGCCCTCACGCATATCACCTGGTCGGGCATCACCCGTTTGGCCGCTTCGTAGGCGCTTGCGCTTACCCTCGGGGTGAAGAGGAGCGTGGCCTCTGCTTCCTCGTCCTCGATGACGACGATTACCTTCCC
>CAYUYX010000045.1:0-8172 GCA_964449495.1 uncultured Candidatus Bathyarchaeia archaeon | reverse complement strand
GATATCCGGGAACGCCCAGGTCTGGCGGGGGCGCACCATCCTCCAGCACGGGACCTTCCTCGTCCGGGTCGACCTCAGGCGCATGTTCACCGTCCTGAGGGTCCCCTGGTCGAGCGATTTGGACGAGGTCGTCCGGGTGGCGGAGCGCAAGATAACGTCGGTCGAGCGTGAGCTGGGCAGGCGGGTCGGCATCCAGGAGGCCTACGAGGCCCTCGTGAGGGGATTTCAAGAGGCCTTGGGCATAGAGCTCGTCGAGGGGGAGCTAACGGGGTTTGAGCGCCGGCTGGCCGAGGAGCTGAGGAGGACGAAGTACGGGCGAGATGAGTGGAACTTCACGAGGAGGACGTTATCTAAAAGGCGCTCCGTATGCGCTATTTAAGAGAAAGGCCTAAATGGGGCGAGGCCCAAGAGCCCGGGGGCCTATGAAGAGGGCACGAGCTGCCTGAGGGGTGCTGAGAGCCGTCGCCGTGAGGCCCCCATTCACGGCGCCCACAGCTGGGCCAGGGCCTCCTCCACCTCCGCCCCGCTGGGCCTGTACGGGAAGTTGTATAGCGGCCCCCTCGGGCTCTCGTTGTAATACGGCCTGTTGCAGTCCGGGCAACCGCTGGTCATGAAGGGCTCGCCAGAGCGGGCCACGTCGAGCAGCACGTCCTCATTCACGCCAAAGGCCCTTATGCGCCCCGAGCCATCGAAGCTCATGCGCTCGTAACGGGTGAGCCCCTCCGCTATGAGGTACCTGGCCATCTGGATGCGCCTGTAGGCCCCTATGCTCGGCCTCGGGGCGTTCTGGAGGGCCGTCCCCCTTATGGGCGTGAGGGCGAAGAGGCCCACGTAAACGCCCTTATCGTACATGGCCTGGATGAAGCGCACGGCCTCACGCTCCGTCTCGCCGAGGCCTATGATGAGGTGCGTCCCCACGAAGCCCGGGCCGAAGACCCCCAGGGCCTTATCCAGCGCCCTCATGTGGGCCTCCCAGCGGTAGGGCCCATTCACGCCCCTCCCCTTCACTGCGTCGAAGAGCTCGGGCGTGGCAGCATCCACGGGCACGGAGAGCCTCTCGGCCCCGCTCCGCTTGAGGGCCCTCATGGCGCTCGTGGTGAGCGGCTGGCAGGAGATGGAGATGGGAAGGTCGCAGGAGGAAGCCAGGGCCCTCACGATGGCCAGGAGGTCGTGCGTGAAGCGGGGGTAGAGGAGCGCCTGGACGCAGGCCCTCTTCAGGCCCCTGTCCCGGGCTCTCTCAAGGGCGCTTAAGACATCCTCGAGCCGGTAGGCTGGCCAGACTATCCTGGAGAGCATATCGGCCCTGCCGAGCCTGGCCGAGCGGGCCTGGGGGCAGAAGGCGCAGTTGGCGAGACAGCGCCCCTCGTGGTAGAGCATGAGGTAGGCGGTCGTGGGCCTGGCGTCCAGCCTGGCCTCCTCGAGGCCGAGGACGATGGCCGTGCCAACCGAAACCCGTATTTTCATGGCCACCGCCCGGCGAGCCGCCATTTCAACATGTCATCGGCCAGGATTAGGGCGCTTTAGCGCCGGTGTACATGAACAACCGCCCCCTCTGCGTTACCAACTTGATGTCGTAGACGTGGCCGCTCTCCCAATCAAACGGCACGGTTATCAGGATGGTCTTGCCCGGGGGAAGAGGGGCGCCCCCGAAGCGCTTGTAATCGGGGAAATCGGCGAGATTGATGCGTGTGTGGTTCTCCGGCTGGCCCGGCGTGCTATCTATCACCCATACAGCGATTATCACGACGCTCTCCGGGCCCGTGTTCGTGATGTTGATGGCAATCACCCCTTCTGCGGGGAACCCGACCTCGTTTATCCTGAGGGCCTCCGACATCCTGGCCGTATCCAGGGCGTTCATCTCCCTCTGGGCGTTAAGGGACCAGAGGACGAGGCCGGTCATTATAATTATCATTATCACGACGAAGAACGTGGCGCCGGCCACCGTGCTTATGCCCTTCGAGCCCGCCCGCTCAAGGAGCAACGGCCATCACCTCGAAGCTCGAGCCCCTCGTCGTGAACACCTTCACGTAATACGTCATCCCGCTTTCCCATGCGAACCTGAACGTTACCCTCCCGTGGCCGCCCGGGTATAGCTTCAGCCCCCTGCCCTCCACGTAATCCGCATCCGCCACCCTGCCGCCGGGCTCGACGCTTATGTAATCAATGGCGATGTCTATGGGGCCGTAGTTGTAGATGTAAACGCTAATCACTTTCCCATGGCCGGGGAGCTCCGTGAACCATACGTCCTCGAAGACGAGGCGTTCTCTGACGGCCTCCTTGCCGGGGTTGAAGAGGGCGTAGTTAGCCGCCCATATCAGGAGAATGCTCATGCTTATGACCACGATGGCCGTCATCATGATATCCGATACCACGGGCGATACGCCGGCCCTCCCCCTGGCCCTGAGCCGCTCGGGCATGCCTCCGCCCCTTCTAATGAACTGGAACAAAAGAAAAGGGTTTAAGCTTCACGCCTGATTGGCATGGCCACCTGGGCTAAGAGGGGCGCCCCGCCTATTATATCCTCGACATCTTCTTTCTCTACGCCGTCCGTCCAGGACGGGGGCGTGGGGCCAAAATTGGCCGTATGGCCTGCGCCCGAGACATCCCTAACGCTCGTCCCGGAGCCCTCGTCGAACCTGTACCATAGCACGAGGCCGTCCATGGCTATCTTGCCACGAATGTTATCCCTTATCTCGTCCCCGGAGAGCGGCCTGTTGTAGATGCGGAGCTCATCTATGATGAAGTAATTGAAGAGCTCATAATAGTTGTTGTAGCCCATGTAGAGCGGCTTGTCGTTAATCTGGGGGAGGGCGGTGGTCGGCTCCTCGTGCTTGAGCTCGCCGTTTATGTAAATCTTCAAGCTTGAGCCGTCGAAGAGGCCTACGAGGTGGAACCACTGATTGAGGCCCGGTATCCTGGCCGGGCTATAGTGGAGCCTGTTGTCCTCGCCCCAGTATATGACCTCGATTTGCTCGGGGTCACGTCTGTATAAGCATAGGCCGTAGTTGCACGAGCCCCAGAAGGACCCCTCGCCCTTCACCATAATGGGGGTCCACCGCTCTGTATCGGCCTTCGTTATCTTTATCCAGCATTCTATCGTGAACGTTGTCAGGTCTAAATCGTCGGCATCGCCCGTGTAGGCCTGCTCCTCGGGCCCGTTGAACTCTATGGCGAACGGCGTCTCCGGCACCCTTATGGGGTTCCTCCACTCGGTCCACTGGCCGGTGTCCGTTACGACCTTAACGTAGATGGCGCCCCCGTACGTCCATGCGTAAGGGAAGGACAGCTCCACGTAATCCCCCGGCTGCACCTTTGCGCTGGCGTCGTACTCTATGTCCTCTATGAAGACCTTATCCACGACGGCCACGGAAGAGCCCATGTTCCTGACCGTGATGTGGACACGCCCGTCCCGCACCGTTACATCATCTATCTTGAGCTGCACGCCGGCCTGGAACATCTGCCACTTCAGCCAGCCCGACATCCACGCGTAGACGAGGATGCCGGCCACCACGGCTATGACGATGAGCAAGAGGGTGGCCAACACGGGCGATATGGCGGCTCTCCTCCTGGCCGACATGGCTACTTAACCAAGAGCTTCTCCGTCTTATAAGCCCTGCTATTTAATGTGTATGAGGAAAAATGGGAAGATATAGGCCCGGCCCCTTAGAGCACCTCAATAGGCCGTGCTACCGCAAGCGCCATGACGAGCGATGGAGAGCCTCCCCCGCCAACGTCCTCCTGGGTTACGCCGGGCGAGTACCAGCTCGTGCCGCTGGTGGTGAGGTCGTTATCGTAATCCGAGAGGTCGCCCCACGTGCTGTCGAGGGTGTGCCAGCACACCAGGCCATCTTGCGTAACGAAGCCCTTGTAGTTGTTCACGACCTCCTCCGCCGAGAGGGCCCTGTTGTAAATGCGAACCTCATCTATGAGGCCGCTGAAGAACTTCCCCTCGCCCAGGTTGGTGGAATCGCCGTGCCCTATGACGTATGTCGTCGCATCCCCCGGGTTGCGGTTTACGCCCGTCGCCGAATCCTTAAGCTGGCCGTTCACGTAGCCCCTAAGCTCGCCCGTAGTGTCGTCGTAGGTCAGGACCAAGTGGTTCCACCGCCCGACATCAATCTTGCCGCAATCCAATATCGCAGCGTAATCACCGCCATAGCCCCACACGCCCATCTTGACCGTTCCATCCGAGAGGACCTCTATCTGTGCGTTATGATACGTAGAGCTCGGGGCTCCTGACCCCTGCTCGTCGAAGACCACGCCATAGCCCTTGACCCACGCCTCAAGCGTCATGGAGCCGCTCGGGAAGCCCCTCATAGGGTCGGGCAACATGGCGTAGTCGTCCTCGCCATCGAACTTCAGGCAGTAGGGCGTCCTGGGCGAGTAGACCGGGTAGGTGCCCTCGAGCTCCGTGCCCCTCTCGGTCTTGAGCCAGACCTTGTACTGGCTCTTGTAGGTCCACGCATAAGGTATGTCCACGTAGCTCGTCGAGCCGGGGCTCACGGCCACCCTCACATTATAGATGGGGCCGTCGTCGACGGACGCCCACTCCACAATTGCCTTGGCGCCCCCGGTGTTCCTAACCTTCACCCTCACGTGCCCGTTTATGACGGTAACATCTTCTATTCGCAGCTCCTCGGACCTCGCCATCTGGAGCTTCAGCCAGCCCGACATCCACGCGTAGACGAGGATGCCGGCCACTACCGCTATAACGATGAGCAGGAGAGTGGCCAGCACGGGCGATATTCCGGCCCTCCGCCTCGGCACCCTCGCCATATCGAGCACCGAGCCTTACTTAAAAGGCCCAATACTTATAAGAATTTCCCTCTCAGCGGTAAAAATAAAAAGGGGACTTTTTACGGGAATCTCTCACCCACCGCTTCACGGGGCCGTCTTGCTGAACGGGCCGAAGACGCTGCCGTCGGTGCACTCTACCTTGAAGAAGTACTTAAGGCCAGAGGAGAAGTCATTGGCTGCGTAGAACCATTTCTCAGAGCCCGGGCTAAGGGTGTAGGGGAGGCTTGGGTCCTTGACGTTGAGCCCGTTTGGGCAATCGCTGGTCGTGCCGTACCAGATGCGCCTTACGGATAGCTTCTCGCCGCCCGTGTTCTTTATGAACAGGCGGATGCGGTATAGCTCGCAGCTTACTTTAATCTTCTCGCCACCGGCTTCATTATCTATCTCGTTGTAATCTATCGTGAACACACCGCCATCGTAGTCTATGCTACCGACCTCGGTGCCATCTGCTACGTTCACCAACTTACCACCGCTATCCTCGATTACGATGGACCCGCCGCCAGTAGCTGGAACCTCTATCTCCACCGTTCCAGGCTTTATATAGTAGTAGTTACCTGACTTAGACCACACGTTGTAGGTTACCTCCTTATTCTCCTCCACCTTCCAGTCGTCGAACTGTCTATCGCTCCACACGCCCTTATCGAATATTATGTGCACCACCTTCAGCTCCTTCCCGGCAGCTCCCAGCCACCCGCCCATCCAGCCCGAGACCCAGGCGTAAACCATCAGGCCAGCGACGACGGCTATGACGATGAGGATGAGCGTGGCCAGCACGGGCGATATGCCCGCCCGGTATCTCCTCCTGACCTTCAAGGCTTCCTCCTCCGGTCATGCCTGACAGTCTTCCCCCTTATAAATATTGCTGTTAATGAATACTTACCTAAGATTAGGTAAGGATGGTACGGGGGAGCCCACGTGGCTCAGGCCACGTTCTCCACGGCTTCCAGGCGGCCGCTAATACCCGCCGGCCTCCTCGATGGCCCCCTTCTCCTTTACTCTCTCGAGCAGAGGGCTCACGTCCGGCTTCGGGCGGTTGGCGAGCCTGGCCGAGAACTCCGCTATCATGGGCAGGTACTTTGCGAAGACGCCGAGGCGCCTCATGGCCGCTTTCCTGCGCTCCTTGTGGGCCAGGTAGAGCTGGAGCTTCCTCGCCACCTCCCTTATGGCCTGGGTTATCTCGTGGCGCACCTCCGGGCGGTCGGCTATGAACTCCTTGCCCACCGTCTTGTAGGGCACTCGGGTCGAGCAGATGTGGACGACCACGGCCACGGGCATGTCGGGCGTAACCCTGTACCGGCGCCAGTTCAGCCCATCTATTATCCTGCGTGATACATCGCTCGCCTCGTCGTAGAGGAGCGGTATGCGGTTTGCGAAGCGGAGGAGCGTTATCTTCCCGCCCCTTGGCGGGGGGACCTGTCCCCCGTAGGCGATGGCAACCTCCACGATGAAGGGATGGCCCCCGTGGGCGGACGGCCTCCTCTGGCATACGGCCACGAACTCGGGGTTGAGCTCCTTCCTCACGCCAGCTTCGAGGAGCTCTGGCCCGAGGGGCGATAGGCACGAGGCATCAGGCGCTCTGAACCCATCGAACTCCTTCATGGCCTTAACGAGCTTCACGATTTCCTCGGGCTCCAGCTCCCTCGGGTTCTTCTCCGGGTCCAGGCCCGCGAACTCAAGGAAGGATAGCGCCGTCTTCGGGCCTACCCGCTGGAAGTGCTTCACCAGGAACTTCAGGAGGGTATCTGCGCTCGTATCAGCTATCATGCGTCTCACGAGCTCCACGTCCACGCCCCTCGGGTGCGGCTTAGCCTCGCTCGGCGGAGGGGGCATCTCCTTCGTGGCCCTCACGAAGCGGTAGAGACGCCCCCTCGGGTCGACGAACGTTATGTTAGCGTACGGGTTCACGAGGGCCGTCTGCTTCAGGTACGCGAGGACCTTCGGACAGGCCTTCGGGTAATCGCCCTCCAGGGAGAACTCCACGACGGTGCCGTGCCAGCCGTCCCCGTTGGGCTCGACGGCGTGGTCGATGATGATGGGCTTGTTGGCCTTGATATCTATCATGAGCTTGTACTTGTGGAGCTCGGCTCCCCCCGTGCTCGACATGACGAAGAACGGCTTGTGCGTCGTTATCTGCCCGTACAGAATGGCCATAGCGCCTCCGAGGCCGAACATCCCACGTGATTGAATGAGCCTGTACTTAGAGCCGTAGAGGACCTGCCCGAAGGCCTTGGGTATGTGCTCGCCCGGGACGCCCGAGCCGTTGTCCTCTATGTGGAGGCGGTAAACGCCCGTTTCATCATGCCCTTCCTCGAGCGAGAGGCGGAGGTATATATCGGGCAGTATGCCGCCCGCCTCGCAGGCATCTAAGGCGTTCTCCACCATCTCCCTTATGGCCGAGAAGAGCGCCCTCGCAGGGTTGGAGAAGCCGGCGATGTCCCTGTACCGGTAGAAGAAGTCGGCCGGGCTTATCTCCTCGAACCTCATGCGAGCAGCGGGCATCACCGCCAGCCCCCGGCGGAGGCCAGCTGAGGGGGGCCAGAGGGCCTTTAAGGCTTGATGGAGCCGTGCTATTCAAGGCCAGGAGGGCTGGCTCAAAGTAAGCCATCGACGTGCCGGTGAAAGGCTTGCCTTAGGATGAGGGCCCTCGGCTCCCCGCCTCTCCCCGGCCAGGAGTTCCAACCTGGCCATCGGCCCATGGCCTGTTCTACCATCCCGTGGCCCTGATGCCTCTGCGCTCTCGCGGCCATCCTCGGCCCGGCCATATACGTGGCCATCTCCGTCCGGCCGGAGCACTATTAATAAGCACCTGCGATAAACTAACAGGCCGGTGGAGAGCGGGGAGATGTTGGAGGCGCTCAAGCGCGCTCTATCCGAGCTGGCGGACGAATACGGGCTTGAGCTGGCCATACTCTTTGGCTCCCAGGCCGAGGGGCTCGCTGGCCCAGCCAGCGATGTGGATGTGGCCGTCCTGCTCAAGGGGCCCGAGGCCAGCAGACGCGCAAGGCTTCTGGGCCTCAAGAGGGCCCTCGCCTCGTGCCTCGATGTTGAGCTCGACCTGGTGGCCCTGGACGATGGCCATATATCGCCAGCCTTCAGGCACGCTGTGCTGAGCAGGGGCCTCGTGCTCTTCGCGAGGGATAAGGCGGCCTTGGAGCTCCTCGGGGCTGAGGCAGAGCGCGATTACCTGCGATACAGGGGGGAGGCGCTTGCCAGGCTTGAGAGGCTGCTCTCCCTGCTCGGCCTGCCCGGCTACCCCGAGGCGTGGGAGATGCCCGAGCTCGACGAGTTGGTTAGGGCCTGCGAGGGAGCCTTGGTGCACCTGGACAGGCTCAGCCGCATGGACTACGAGGAGTTCGCTGCCCGCGAGGAGAACTT